>JAIESZ010000001.1 GCA_019745615.1 Burkholderiaceae bacterium | reverse complement strand
GCAATCAACTCTGCAATGGCCGGTTCATCTTCAACAATCAGAACGCGGGGAAATTGTTTCATCGTTCAGGCCCGGCTTGAATATCGGTTCAGCGTAAGCTCGACTCGATCTGCTCTAGCGAGGTGTGGCGCACATCCAAGCCTTTGACCAGATAAATCACCAGTTCAGCCATGTTTTTGGAATGGTCACCAATGCGCTCGATGGCCTTGGCCAAAAACAGCAAATCGAGGCTGGAGGAGATGGTGCGCGGGTCTTCCATCATGTAAGTGATGAGCTTGCGCACAAAGCCATCAAACTCTTGGTCAATCAGGTTGTCTTCTTTGAGGATGTCTACCGCTGCCTTGATGTCAAGGCGGGCAAAGGCATCAAGCGCCTTGCGCAACTGGCCCGAAGCCATGTCGGCGGCCACGCGCAAATCGGTGGCAGCAAAGGCACGCGGCACACCACCACGCTGCACAATAGACTTGACCATCCGCGCCATGCGACTGGCCTCGTCACCCATGCGCTCGAGGTTGGCCGTGGCCTTAGACACCGCCATCAGCAAACGCAGATCGCGGGCGGTGGGCTGACGCCGGGCAATGATGGAGGCCAGCTCGTGGTCAATCTCGACCTCCATGCTGTTGACGCGCGTCTCCAGCGCTTCAACGTGCTCCACCGCCTCTAGGTTGAAGTTGGCAAAGGCTTCAATGGCCTGGTGAATCTGCGATTCAACCAGCCCGCCCAACTCCATGACACGGGCCGAGACATTGTTCAGTTCACTATCAAACTGAGATGAAAGGTGTTTTTCGCTCATTGCATGTCTCCCTTTATCAGCCAAAACGGCCCGTGATGTAGTCTTCGGTTTCTTTGCGCTGGGGCTTGAAGAACATACGCTCGGTCTCGCCAAACTCCACCAAGTCGCCCAAGTACATATAGGCGGTGTAATCGCTGCAACGGGCCGCTTGCTGCATGTTGTGCGTGACGATGACCACGGTGTAATCGCTCTTGAGTTCAGCAATCAGCTCTTCCACCTTGGCGGTAGAAATCGGGTCGAGTGCCGAGCAAGGCTCATCGAGCAACAGCACTTCGGGCTTGATGGCAATGCCACGGGCAATGCACAAGCGCTGCTGCTGGCCACCAGAGAGGCTAGAGCCGCTCTGGTGCAGCTTGTCTTTCACCTCGTTCCAGAGGGCAGCCTTGTTCAGCGCCCATTCAACGCGGTCTTCCATCTCACTGGCGTTGAGGTTCTCAAACAGCTTAACGCCAAAAGTCACGTTGTCATAAATCGACATCGGGAACGGCGTGGGCTTTTGGAACACCATACCGACCTTGGCACGGATCAGCGCCACGTCTTGCTTGCTGGTGAGCAGGTTCTCGCCATCCAAAACAATCTGGCCCTCAGCGCGTTGCTCAGGGTAGAGCTCAAACATACGGTTGAAGGTGCGCAGCAAAGTGGACTTGCCACAGCCAGACGGGCCAATAAACGCCGTCACCTTGTTGGCCGGAATGTCCAAGTTGATGTTTTTCAGGGCGTGGAACTTGCCGTAATAGAAGTTCAGGTCGCGCACCGTGATTTTGGCATCGGCGGGTGCAATCGGGGTGACGTGGGCAGAAGAAGTCATGCAACAGTCCTTGTCTTATTTTTGGCGCGTCAGCACGCGCGCCAGGATATTGAGTCCGAGTACCGCCAGAGTGATCAGGAACACACCGGCCCAAGCCAGTTGTTGCCAGTTCTCATAGGGGCTCATGGCAAATTTGAAAATCGTTACTGGCAGGCTGGCCATGGGTTTGGACAGATCAGAATTCCAGAACTGGTTGTTCAGCGCAGTAAACAGCAGCGGGGCGGTTTCACCAGCAATGCGGGCGATGCCCAGCAGCACCCCAGTAATCACGCCTGCACGGGCAGCGCGCAGCGTCACCATGGTGATCACCCGCCACTTGGGCGTGCCCAAGGCATAAGCAGCTTCGCGCAGGCCAGCGGGCACCAACAGGAGCATATTCTCTGTAGTACGAATCACTACTGGAATCACAATCAGCGCTAGTGCCAAAATACCGGCATAGGCCGAGAAACTCTTAAAGCGCGCCACCACCACCGCATAGACAAACAAGCCAATCACAATGCTGGGGGCTGACAGCAAAATGTCATTGACAAAGCGGGTGGACGTAGCCAGCAAGCTGCGTGGGTTGTATTCGGCCAAATAAATGCCCGCCATGATGCCAATGGGTGTGCCCACCAGCGCTGACAGGGCCACCATGACAAACGAACCATAGATGGCGTTGGAAATACCGCCCACCTCGTTGGGTGGTGGCGTCATCTCGGTAAACAGGGCGACACTCAAACCACCCACACCCAAGCGGATGGTTTCCCACAAAATCCAGATCAGCCAAAACAGGCCAAAAGCCATGGCCCCCAGTGACAGCGTCAGTGCCACTTGGTTGACGCGCTTGCGGCTGTTGTAGCGCGCTTGACGCGCTTGGTTTTGCTCTGGGCTGTGGGCCGAAGCGGGTACGGAACTCATGTGCGTGCTCCTTCGTTCTTTTGCAGGCTGGCCAGCAACACCTTAGACAAGGCCAGCACCACAAAGGTAATGAAAAACAGCACCAAGCCCAGATAAATGAGCGATGCTTGGTGCAGGCCCTCGCCCGCCTCAGCAAACTCATTGGCCAAAGCCGAGGTAATACTATTGGCGGCTTCAAACATCGACAGCGAATCGAGCTGGTTCATGTTGCCAATCACAAACGTGACGGCCATGGTCTCGCCCAGCGCCCGGCCTAGGCCCAGCATGATGCCGCCGAGCACGCCGGTCTTGGTAAAGGGCAACACCACTTTCCAAACCACTTCCCAAGTGGTCGAGCCTAGCCCGTAGGCAGACTCTTTGAGCAGCGGTGGCGTCACTTCAAACACATCGCGCATTACCGAGGCAATGAACGGAATGACCATGATGGCCAAAATAATGCCAGCGGACAAAATACCAATACCTACCGGCGGGCC
>JAIESZ010000225.1 GCA_019745615.1 Burkholderiaceae bacterium | reverse complement strand
ACGATGGCGTCACCGGAGTCGTGGCGCAGGCCATCAAACAACTTGGCAAAGTAGAGGTCAAAATCGGCCAAGAAGGCGTCCATGCCCACGGTATCGGTCAGGGCAATACCCAAATCACCCCGGTATTCTTGCACCCAGTCTTCCAGTGCCGCCTTTTGAAAATCGCGCAGGCGCACGCCCAAGGCTTGGTAGGTTTGCAGATACTCATGGGCCATCGTACCAATCGGCACCAACCCCAAATCCCGCGCCAACAGCACGTTGGAGGTGCCTTTGAACCATTGCCCCGTTTCGCGGGCAAAGGCTTGCACCACTTCGCGCTGCCACACCCCAGAGTAGCGGCGGCGCACACCAAAATCGAACAGCTCAAACGGGTGGGCCATGGCTACTTCACCAGCCAGTGCTTGCAATTGGCGGATTTTTCTTTGCAAGCGCACATGCCCTTGTGCCAGAGCCGTGGAGGCATCAAAACGACGAAAGTACAGCTCGTTGACGATGGACAGCACAAAAATCTCAAACGCCATCACATGCACTTGCGGCCCCCGCGCCACAATGCGCAGGGCGTCACCTTCGGTATGGGCGTGGATAAAGGCGCGTTGGAACTGAAAAAGGCGCAAAAAATCTACAAAGTCTGAGCGAATAAAGCGCAACCCGGCCAAGTAATCCAAATCAGCCGGGGTAAAGCGCAGGCTGCACAACTGGTCTAGCTCGACATTGACTTCATTGAGCAAGTTGGCTAGCGGGTACTGCGGCGTATTGCGGCAGACAAAGTGGTACTCGGCCTGAGTTTGCGGGTGCCGGTGCAGCATGGTCTGCCACATAGTGAACTTGTACAAGTCGGTATCGAGCAAGCTGGTGATGATCGGCTGCATGGCAGTAGCTCCGGTGATGGTGGATGGCGATGAATGCACAACGGTTAGAGCTGAATCTGGCTTGAACGGGCCAGTTGCACACCGCGCGCTTGCATTTCAGCCAAAAACGCAGCGTGTTGGGTTTCAAAACCTGCGACTGGGCTCATGCAATCGGTCAGTAACACGATGCGTTCTGGGCGCTGGCTGGGCAGATGTTGCACCAAATGCTCGGTGGTAGCGCGCACACAGTGGCTGCTGGCCTCGCCTGCAATCAACAACACTTGGGCGCTGTCCAACGCAGTCAGCAGGCGGGTGTTGAGTTGCGTGTGGGCGTCAGTGGCGTCGGGCACTTCGGCTTGCAGGGCGCTGTAGTGCTCGGTGGCAGGGTTCATCCCCTTCAACACATGGGTCACAGCACGTTGGTGCTGTATTTGCCAAGCGCCACACGCTGCCGCAACACTGGGATGGATGTCATGCCCCCAGTGGCCAATTTCGCAATGCACCGGCCACACCATGTGGGTATAGCGGCCTTGCTGTTCTAACGCATCCAAATAGGCCAGTACACCCGGCAAGCTGTCGGCATGGCGCGGGCGATACGCCCCAGCCCGCACTTGGGCAGCAGTGACGGGGGTAAATGGGGCTACCTCAACGCCCTGTGCGCCATACCAAAAATCGGGGTGGGCAATGTCGTAGCGCTGGTGTGCATCGAGCGTGATGGTGATGGCGTCTATGGCTGCCCCTTGCACGCTGATGAAGTGGGCCAAGCGCTGCATATCGGCGTGGGCACCTGCCACGGGCAGTGCGGGTGCCATGCGCGCACCTGTCAAGGGATGGGTGGGCTGCCACGCCATGGGCAGGTCACAAAAGTCGTTTTGGGGGTCAATCACCAAAAGCTGTACAGGGTGGGCCATCACGTTTTCCTTGGGGGGGTGCAGTCAGTATAATTTAGTTAGATTAAATTTGCAACTAAGTAGAGAAATGAATGGCCCGGTGATACGCTTGTTTCTTCAAAAATGGGACAACCTAAATATGCCTTCTACCGAACAGCGCCACGTTATTTGCACTGTGGATGTGGTGCTGCTGACTTTGCTGCACGGGGTTTTGCACGTCGCGTTGTTGCCGCGAGACAAAGCACCGTTTGCCGGTGCGCTGGCGCTGCCGGGAGGCTATGTCCATGCCCAAGAAGATGCTGGTACGCAGGCCAGCGCCGCCCGCGTGCTCCAAGCCAAAGCCGGATTGGTCAGCCCCTATTTAGAGCAGTTAGCCACGTTTTCGGGGCCAGCACGCGACCCACGTGGCTGGTCGGTGTCGGTGGCCTACTGTGCGCTAGTGCCGTTCTCGGTGCTAGCGCAGTCGCGTAGCTTGCTGTGGCTGCCGGTGCAAGACGTGCCTGCACTGGCCTTTGACCACGCTGACATCATTGCCACCGCGTTAGAGCGGGTACGCAGCAAGAGCTTGTATTCGTCATTGCCCGTGCATTTGTGTGCCGAGCCCTTCACCTTGCCACAGTTGCAAAGTGTGTACGAGGCGGTGCTGGGCGAAGCGCTGAACAAAGTCAGCTTTCGCCGCAAGATGGACGAGCTAGACATGCTCGAAGCCCTGCCCGGCCAACTACAAACGGGCGCTGCCCACCGGCCCGCACAACTGTACCGCGTGCGGGCGGCGTTTCGCCAGCAGTTGTCTTTGAGCGCGCGCGGGCTATAGCACAGGCTTACGCCTTGTAACGCAAGCCCCCATGATGCCTGCTAACGCAGGCCTCAGCCTTTCAGGCCTGCTGCATTGCGCAGCAGTTGGGCCTTGTCCGTGCGTTCCCAAGTGAATTCCGGTTCTTCGCGGCCAAAGTGGCCGTAAGCGGCGGTTTTTTCGTAGATGGGGCGCAGCAAATCCAGCATTTGGATGATGCCCTTGGGACGCAGATCAAAGTGCTGGTTGACCAGTGCAGCAATCTGGTCGTCGGGGATGACGCCAGTGCCTTCGGTATAAACGGTGACGTTCATGGGGTGGGCCACGCCAATGGCGTAAGCCACCTGAATTTGGCATTGCTTGGCCAAGCCAGCGGCCACAATGTTCTTGGCTACATAGCGGGCAGC
>JAIESZ010000208.1 GCA_019745615.1 Burkholderiaceae bacterium | reverse complement strand
CAACGACATCAGGTGTCGCCATCGTCGTCATCCAAGCATTGTTGGAGGAGTCAAAATACATCCGCGTTAAGAACGTATCGGACTTGCTGGACGCAAAGCCACGGGTATAGAACTCATAGGTTTCGAGTTCGAGTGCTTGCGGGCCGCTATAGCTAAAGACTTTGGCGATGTCGGCCGCCTGATAAATCGGAAAGCCTTTTTCCGGGAGCACGCCATAAAAATTGAACAAGCGGCCTTGGGTCGCTGAGCCGTATTTGTGCGAGAGCAGGTAAGACAGGACAAAACGCGCCTTCACATCGTCTGAGGGCGAAATATCTGGCGCATAGGTAGCCGACATATGGGCAAAGCGCCTGCCATCGCCCAACGGCTGGCCTTCAAACAGGCCCGGACGTTGTGTGTAGGAGCCGTCGTCATGGCGGTAAAAAATGTCGTCAAAACTGCGCACCAGCGCCAAACGCTGCAAGGGGTCGCGGTCTATGGCCTGAAACTCGGCCAGAAAATTTTGCTGTAGTTCCCGAATCTCCCGAAAGGGCAGGGATTCGCGTTGGATGGTTTTTTCAGTAGACAGCAGCAGTTGGGCACGCACTGCATCTTCGATCAAAGAACGGTTGAGAACATAAGAGATCACGCTGGCGCAGACCACGACCATGCTGATCCGCAAGACAGCCAAACGCAGGGTTCGGCCCGCCAAAGAATGTCTCATCAAATCCATGTCTTGTCCGTAAATTTGGCAGTGTGGCAAAAAAAAGCCACCGCAAAGGTGGCTTTCTAAAGGAGTGGTGGGCCGAACGGCTTATTTGCTCTCGCTGCTACCCAGTTGGGCCAGCGCCGCATTGCCACCCAAAGACAGCAAGCCCGCGTCCGCGTAAATACCCAGCTTGGCGCGGGTATCCACAATGTCGAGGTTGCGCATGGTCAATTGACCAATGCGGTCTAGCGGCGAGAACGGCGCATCTTCTACCTTTTCCATGCTCAGGCGCTCAGGGTGGTAGGTCAGGTTGGGCGACTCGGTGTTCAAAATCGAGTAATCGTTGCCCCGGCGCAGCTCCAGCGTCACCGTGCCAGTGATGGCACGGGCCACCCAGCGCTGGGCCGTTTCGCGCAGCATGATGGCTTGCGGGTCAAACCAGCGGCCTTGGTACAGCAGGCGGCCCAGTTTCAGGCCATTCATGCGGTACTGCTCGATGGTGTCTTCGTTGTGGATGCCGGTGACCAAGCGCTCATAGGCAATGTGCAACAAGGCCAAACCGGGGGCTTCGTAGATGCCACGGCTCTTGGCTTCGATGATGCGGTTTTCGATTTGGTCGCTCATGCCCAAACCATGGCGGCCACCGATGCGGTTGGCTTCCAAAATCAGCTCGACGGGGTCATTGAACTCGACACCGTTGAGGGCCACGGGCTGGCCTTCTTCAAAGCGCACCGACACTTCTTCGGCCTTGACCACCACGTCGTCTTTCCAGAACGCCACGCCCATGATCGGGTTGACGATCCGGATGCCGCTGTTCAAGAACTCCAAATCTTTGGCTTCGTGCGTAGCGCCCAGCATATTGCTATCGGTGCTGTAGGCTTTTTCGGCGCTCATTTTGTAGCCAAAGCCGTGCTGCGTCATGAACGCAGACATCTCGGCGCGGCCACCCAGCTCGTCAATAAACAACTGATCGAGCCAAGGCTTATAGATTTTCAGGGCTGGGTTGGTGAGCAGGCCATAGCGGTAAAAGCGCTCAATGTCGTTGCCCTTGAAGGTGGAGCCATCGCCCCAGATGTGCACATCGTCTTCCTTCATGGCGGCCACGAGCATGGTGCCGGTGACAGCGCGGCCCAGTGGCGTGGTGTTGAAGTAGGTGATACCAGCGGTGCTGATATGGAAGGCACCCGCTTGCAGCGCAGCAATGCCCTCGTGGGCCAGTTGCGTGCGGCAGTCAATCAGGCGGGCCTTTTCAGCGCCGTATTCCATCGCTTTGCGGGGGATGGCGTCGTAGTCTGGCTCGTCGGGCTGGCCCAAGTTGGCGGTATAGGCGTAGGGCAGAGCACCCTTGAGTTTCATCCAGTGCAGTGCAGCGCTGGTATCTAAGCCGCCAGAAAAGGCGATACCGACCTTTTGGCCGACGGGAAGGTTTTGGAGAATGGTGGCCATAGGCTTCAATCTTGTCGGAGGAAAAGGGTTTAGCCGAAATGGCAGATGTAGTGGTAAGCCTCAGTGACGCGGATGTCAAAGCTGGAGTTGCCCGGAATGCTGAATTTGTCGCCGGGTGCACTCTTGAGCCAAGCGTCGCTGCCTGCGAGCTTGTATTCACAGCTACCCGCCACGCATTCCATGATTTCTGGTGCGCCGGTGTTAAAAGTCAGGGTGGCGGGCAGCACCACACCGACCGATTTTTTCGTGCCATCAGCAAAAGTGATGCCGTGGCTCACGCACTTGCCATCAAAGTACACATTGGCTTGGGTAGAAACGGAAACGCCGTCGATTTTTTCGGTGGTCATGGGCAACAAACGCAAAGGGTAAAGCTGCAATTTTAGGCCGCCACACCCACAGCCCCCAGACGGGGGCGTAAAAAACCACAGCGGCGGGGCTTAACGCCAATCTTCGCGGTGGTGACGATAGGGGCGCGGCGGGGGCGGTGGGGGGTAATAATCGCGCTGGCGGTCGTATTCAATCACCGTTACGGGGGGCGTGATGATGACGGGCGTCAGTGGCGTTGGCTCATCACGGTAGATACGGTTGACTACGCGGCCCGGCTGGCTAGGGCCATCGGGGAGGGTGGAGTAAGTCCGCCCATGCCGCCCTTCGGCCAACGGCTGCACACTGACCGAAATCCAGCCGCCCGGATCGCGATCAGTGCGTGTGGTGTACTGGCGGCCTGCATACTCATACAGCACGTTGTAACCCACAGTACGGTTTTCGTAAAAAGTCTCGGTGGTGCAGCGCTGCAC
>JAIESZ010000183.1 GCA_019745615.1 Burkholderiaceae bacterium | reverse complement strand
AGGGTGTTGCCCTTGACGCGCAGGATGTCACTGACTTTCATGATGTATCGGATGCCCAATCAACGGGTTACTGGTATTTTTTGCAAATATAGCCCACAAAAGGTGGGCTCTGCGACAGAATAAGCGGCTTTATACCAATCCAGCCAACTGTGCTGGACGCACCCACGCATCAAACTGCTCGGCAGTCATATAGCCGAGGGCGATGCCTGCCTCGCGCAAGGTGCTGCCTTCGGCATAGGCTTTGCGGGCAATCTCTGCCGCTTTTTTTTCTCCCAAATGCGGGTTCAGTGCCGTCACCAACACCAGCGATTGTTCTAGCAGCGCGGCCATGCGCTCAGGCTGCGGCTCCATACCCACCACACAATAATCATGAAAACTCTGCATGCCATCGGCCAACAAGCGCACGCTTTGCAGGAAATTGTGAATCACCAAGGGCCGAAACACATTAAGCTGAAAATTGCCCGAAGCGCCACCGATATTGATCGCCACATCGTTGCCCAGCACCTGACAGCACAGCATCATCAGGGCTTCGCATTGCGTAGGGTTGGCCTTGCCCGGCAAAATGAAAGCGCCCGATTCGTTTTCAGGGATGGTGATTTCACCCAAGCCGCCGCGTGGGCCACTGGCCAGCCAGCGGATGTCGTTGGCGATTTTCATCAAACTGGTTGCCAGGGTTTTCAGGGCACCATGGGCATGCACCAAGGCGTCGCACGAGGCCAAGGCTTCAAACTTGTTCGGGGCCGTCACCAGCGGCAGGCCGGTCAGGTCAGCCAACTCTTGCGCCACCACCGGAGCATAGTCGGACGAGACATGCAGCCCGGTGCCTACCGCCGTGCCGCCCAGCGCCAGCTCGCACAGGTGCGGCAAAGCATCGCGCACATGCTGCTCGGCATGGCGCAATTGCGCCGCCCAGCCTGATATTTCTTGACCAAAAGTCAAGGGGGCTGCATCTTGCAAATGGGTGCGGCCCAGCTTGACCAAACCGGTAAAGGCTTGCGCTTTGTCGGTGAGCGTAGAACGCAGGCGTTGCAAGGCGGGCAATAAGCGCCGCAGCAGTACCTCCACCGCTGCGACGTGCATAGCGGTAGGAAAGACATCGTTGCTGGCCTGCCCTAAGTTGACGTCGCCATAGGGGCGTACCCAGCGCCCCTGCCCACGGGGGCCGCCCAGCAGCTCGCTGGCCCGGTTGGCCAACACTTCATTGACATTCATGTGGCTTTGCGTGCCTGAGCCGCTTTGCCAGACCGACAGCGGAAATTCGTCGTCATGCTCACCACTGAGCAACTCATCGACGGCGGCAATGATGGCCGTGGCCTTAGCGGCCTCTAGCCGCCCCTGCGCATGGTTGACATAGGCACAGGCACGCTTGATTTGCGCCAGCGCCCGCAGCAACTCAGGAGCCATGCGCTCCTCAGAGATGGCGAAATTGACCAGCGCACGCTGGGTCTGCGCCCCCCAAAGCCGCTGTGCGGGCACTGCAATGGGGCCAAGGTTATCGCGTTCGGTGCGTGTGGAAGTGGAAGATTCTGTGGTCATAGGCTCGCTCCTGCGTCCAGCACATATTACTGCTAGCGGCGCACTGGCTCCACGACAGCCTGATGCAAGCTGGTCGGTAGGATAATCTGCACTTCGATAATGGACAAAAACCCCTCGACGCCATGAGCACCACCACCATCCGCCAACAAGACCTGATCGATTCCATCGCCGCCGCGCTGCAATACATCAGCTACTACCACCCCACCGACTACATCCAGCATCTGGCCCGTGCTTACGAGCGCGAACAAAGCCCAGCGGCCAAGGATGCGATGGCGCAAATCCTGACCAACAGCAAGATGAGCGCTACCGGCCACCGCCCGATTTGCCAAGACACTGGCATCGTCAACGTGTTTTTGAAGGTGGGCATGGATGTGCGCTGGGACGGCTTTACCGGCAGCTTGGATGACGCCATCAACGAAGGCGTGCGCCAAGGTTACAACCACCCCGACAACACGCTGCGCGCCAGTGTCGTGGCCGACCCGCTGTTTGCCCGCAAGAACACCAAGGACAACACGCCTGCCGTGATCGTGACCGAGATCGTCCCCGGCAACAAGGTGGACATCACCGTGGCGGCCAAGGGCGGCGGCTCGGAAAACAAGTCCAAGATGATCATGATGAACCCCAGCGACAATCTGGTCGATTGGGTACTGAAAACTGTGCCCACCATGGGCGCTGGCTGGTGCCCGCCCGGCATGTTGGGCATTGGCATTGGTGGCACGGCAGAAAAGGCCGTGCTGCTGGCCAAAGAGAGCCTGATGGACGACCTGAACATGTACGAGCTGCAAGCCAAGGCCGCCAGCGGTGCCACCTTGGACGACGTAGAAAAGCTGCGTCTGGAGCTGTTTGAGAAGGTCAACGCACTGGGCATTGGTGCCCAAGGCTTGGGTGGCCTGACCACCGTGCTGGACATCAAAATCAAGATGTACCCCACCCACGCTGCCTCCAAGCCCGTGGCGATGATCCCCAACTGCGCCGCTACCCGCCACGCTCATTTCGTGATGGATGGCTCTGGCCCGGTGTACCTCGACCCGCCCAGCCTCGATCTGTGGCCCAAGATCGACTGGGAACCCGACTACAACAAGAGCAAAAAGGTCAATCTCGACACCCTGACCAAAGAAGAAGTAGCCAGCTGGAAGCCCGGCGACACCCTGCTGCTCAACGGCAAAATGCTCACAGGCCGCGATGCCGCACACAAGCGCATCCAAGACATGCTGGCCAAGGGCGAAAAGCTGCCAGTCGATTTCACCAACCGCGTCATTTACTACGTCGGCCCGGTCGATCCAGTGCGTGACGAGGCCGTCGGCCCCGCTGGCCCGACCACCGCCACACGCATGGATAGTTTCACCGAGATGATGCTGGCAGAAACCGGCCTCATCGC
>JAIESZ010000038.1 GCA_019745615.1 Burkholderiaceae bacterium | reverse complement strand
ACCGAGGCAATGAACGGAATGACCATGATGGCCAAAATAATGCCAGCGGACAAAATACCAATACCTACCGGCGGGCCAGATACCAGCGCGCCCAAATAAGGCACACCTGCAAACAAGGCTTGCAGCGGCTGCTGCACATAGGTGGACAAAATGGGGCCAAACACCATCAGGCCCCACATGCCATACACAATAGAGGGCACCGCTGCCAGCAACTCAATGGCTGTGCCCAGCGGACGCTTGAGCCAAGCGGGCGAGAGCTCAGTCAAGAACAGGGCAATACCAAAACTGACGGGCACGGCAATCAGCAAGGCAATGATGGACGTGGTCAAGGTGCCATAAATCATGACCAAGCCGCCGTACTCGTCTTGCACGGGGTCCCAGACGGTACTGGTCAAAAAACCCAGCCCATATTTGGAGATAGAAGGCCAAGCCCCAGCCACCAGCGAGGCCATGATGCCCAGCAACAGCAGCAGCGTCAGGATGGCGGCCCCACGGGCCAGCCAGCCAAACAAGCGGTCGGCCAACATGCCAGAAATCAATGGATTGTGGGGGGGATTAGGCTTGGGTTGCACGCGGGGCTCGGTATGAACCGACGTGCTCCCGCTGACGGGCATCATGGTGGACACGTGGAGTCGCCTTGAGAGTGGGATAAAAATGCAAACAGCGGGGCAGCACTGGCATCAGCGCCACCCCAGCAAGGATTACTTGTAAGCGATGGCCTTGCCCGCAGCATCCTTGATGTGCTCAGCCCAAGACTTGGCAACCAAGTCTTTCACAGCAGTGGGCAGAGGCACATAGTCCAAGTCGGCAGCGGTTTTGTCGCCGTTTTTGTAGGCCCAGTCAAAGAACTTGAGCGAGGTAGCTGCATCAACCGCCTTGTCGGGGGTCTTGTGCATCAGAATGAACGTGGGGTTGGTGATGGGCCAAGTGGCCGCACCGGGCTGGTTGGTCAAGATCAGGTAAAAGCTCTTGGGCCAGACAGCGCCAGCGGCAGCCGCCTTGAAGGCATCATCTTCAGGGGTCACAAAATTGCCCGCTGCATTTTGCATTTGGGCATAGACCATCTTGTTTTGCTTGACGTAGGCGTATTCGACATAGCCAATCGAATTGGGTAGGCGACCGACAAAAGCAGCTACACCCTCGTTGCCCTTGCCACCGGCACCAGCAGGCCAGTTGACTGCCGTGCCTTCACCCACTTTGCTCTTCCACTCGGCGTTGACTTTGGAGAGGTAGTTGGTAAAGATAAAAGTGGTACCAGAACCATCTGCGCGGCGCACTGGAGCAATGCTGGCATCAGGCAGGGCCAAACCGGCGTTGATGGCTTGGATAGCCGGGTCGTTCCATTTAGTGATCTTGCCCAAGTAGATGTCGCCCAGCACTTGGCCGGTGAGCTTGAGCTGTCCGGGGGCAATGCCCTTGACGTTGATCACGGGCACCACACCACCAATGACCATTGGGAACTGGGTCAGGCCCTTCTTTTCGAGGTCATCTTCTTTCAAAGGCATGTCCGAAGCACCAAAGGCTACGGTTTTGGCTTCGATCTGGCGCAAACCAGCACCCGAACCTACCGATTGGTAGTTGATCTTGACGCCGGTGGCCTTGTTGTAATCGGCTGCCCATTTGGCGTACAGCGGTGCGGGGAAGGTAGCGCCTGCACCCGTCACTTCTTGTTGTGCCAGCGCACCAGAGAATGCGCCAGCACCAACAATACCAGCCACCAGCACGCGAATCATGGACAGTTTCATAAAAGGGACCTCTTAGGGTTGGAAAATACAATTGCTACTGACTCTAAAAGCCGTTTGTGACACCGTTGTGACACCATTCACCAGCATCCAACACCACCCCCACATTGAAGAAATCAAGCGCAGAATGCACCACGCCACTGCTTATGTGACAACCTCGTCACAGTAGTGTCATGATTTCTGCATAGTCTTCAGACACCGGCCTACCCGCACAACCCCATGCAAAACGCAACATTGCTCGCTGCTGTAGATCTTGGATCCAACAGCTTTCGCCTAGAAATTGGTCGCTTCGAGCACGGCCACATCCAGCGCGTTGAATACCTCAAAGAGACCGTGCGCCAAGGCAACGGGCTGGACGAAGACCGCAACCTGACGCCTGAGGCCATGCAGCGCGGCTGGGATTGTTTGGCACGCTTTGCCGAGCGGCTGACCGACTTTCCACGCGCACAGGTGCGGGCCGTAGCCACGCAAACACTGCGCGATGCCCGCAACCGCGAGATTTTCTTGCAACGGGCCATTCAAATTTTGGGACACCCCATTGAAGTCATCTCTGGCCCTGAAGAAGCACGGCTGATTTACCAAGGCGTCTCACGCATGTTGCCGCAGTCCGATGAGCGGCGGCTGGTAGTGGATATTGGTGGCCGCTCCACCGAACTGATTTTGGGCCAAGGCTTTACTGCCCACACCGTGGCCTCGTTCCGCGTGGGTAGCGTGGCTTGGTCTAGCCGCTACTTTGACCACGGCAACTTCACCCCCCAAGCCTTTCACACCGCCGAGATTGCCGCCAAAGCCGTGCTAGATGAAGCGCTGGTTTCTTACCACCCCAGCACGTGGGAAGTAGCGTATGGCTCCTCTGGCACGGTGGGTGCGGTGGGCGATATTTTGGCGGCAGCAGGCTATTTGCCAGCGGGCACTATCACCCGCGAGGGGCTAGACTGGCTGCAAGAACGCCTGCTGCGCGCACAAAATGCCGACCGGGTGCGCCTAGATGGCCTCAAAGATGAACGCCGTGCCGTGATTGGCGGTGGTTTGAGCGTACTACGGGCTTTGTTCGATCTGCTCGATATTCGGCAAATGCAGGTGGCCCAAGGTGCTCTGCGCCAAGGGGCACTGTACGACCTGATCGACCGCGAACAGCCCGAAACCGACCTGCGCAGTTCTACCGTGCGGGC
>JAIESZ010000258.1 GCA_019745615.1 Burkholderiaceae bacterium | reverse complement strand
TATGGTCATGATGTAGGCGATAAAGTGATTGCTTACATTGGCGATATGTGTCGCAATGAATTACGTGATATTGATATTGCTGGGCGTTTGGGGGGTGAGGAATTTGCCATTCTCTTACCAGATACATCGCCAGAAACAGCACTACAGGTGGCAGAGCGCCTGCGCCATGAGATTGAAAATTATGAAATGGAATTTTCTGGGGGTGCTGTGCTCAAGTTTACCGTGTCGATTGGCTGCGTGAGCAGTACCGATTTGTCATTAGATGTAGAGCAGCTACTTAAAAGGGCCGATCAATGTTTGTATGAGGCCAAAAAATCGGGCCGCAACCGCGTCGTGGTGTGAGTGGAAACGTGGAGCATGACAGCCCTAAGATGAGAAGGAATCAATAACCCAAGACTTATAGCGTATGGCTGCACGGCAGCGCAGCTATCGGGGCATGATCTGTGGCGGTTTAACACGGCGCAAGGCCGTGCACTTGCTGCACCCATGCCCTTGGTGCGTATCCGATTGGAGTTTGGTCATGTCCCTCAAAATTGAAATTGTCCCCTCAGTGGGTGCGGTGCCCGCAGCAGAGTGGAATGCTCTGGCCGGGGGCAACCCTTTCACCCAGCACCATTTTTTGCACCTGTTGCAAGAAACCTCTTGTGCCACACCAGACACCGGCTGGACACCCTGCCATGTGCTGTTGCGTGAGCAGGGGGTACTACAAGGGGCGGTGGCTGCTTATCTGAAAACCCATTCGCGCGGCGAGTTTGTCTTTGACCAATCATGGGCGCAGGCGTACCAGCAGCATGGGCTCGATTACTACCCCAAACTGGTGGTATCGGTTCCGTTCACGCCAGTGGCTGGCCCGCGCCTACTGGCCTACAAGCCAGCGCATCAAGTCTTGTTGATTCAGGCACTGATGGCGCTGGCCCAGCAGGTACATGCCTCTTCCATCCATGTGTTGTTTCCAGCAGAGCAAGACCTTGCTGCGCTCAAAGACGCCGGTTTTATGGTGCGCGAGAGTGTGCAATTTCATTGGCGCAATGCCGCTTATGCCGACATGGACGCCTTTTTGGCAACGATGGCGCAAGAAAAACGCAAAAAATTCAAACAAGACCGCAAAAAGGTGCAGGCAGCAGGAATCACGTTTTCTTGGTTGGAGGCGGAGACCCTCGATTCTGAGGCGCTGCAATTTTTTTACCGTTGCTACCAGAACACCTACGAGCGCCATTGGGGCAAGCCTTATTTATCGCTGGAGTTTTTCCTGCGCCTGCATCAGCAAGAGCCCAATGCCTTGATGCTGGTATTGGCGCTGCGGCAGGGCGTGCCGGTGGCCTGTGCGCTCAATGTCCGGGGGCCAGATGTGTTGTATGGGCGCTATTGGGGCTGTGTAGAACAGGTACCGGGCTTGCACTTTGAAACCTGTTATGCCCAGTCTATCGCTTACTGCATTGATCGGGGCCTACAGTGGTTTGAGGGCGGCGCTCAAGGAGAGCACAAAATTTCCCGTGGCCTGCTGCCGGTCAAAACCTTTTCTGCCCATTGGGTGGCCGATCCGCGCTTTGCCGAGGCCATTGCCGAATTTTTGCAGCGTGAAATCCAAGCCGTGGAGGATTATGTAGAGGTGCTTGAGCAGAGTTCGCCGTTCAAGCGGCAGGGTTAAGGCAGGGGTGGCAGTGGCCCGTCCGAGGGTGTCTGCCACCATCGTCGCATCCAAATGGCAGCCCTTGTTGGTGCCCTAGTGGCACGGATGCGCTTGGCATCAAGGCTGGTTTGTTGATTGCCTTCGATCTGCCATGGGCAATTGTCCGGCAATGCGATCAATGGTTTTGACCAGTAGGGTGGTTTTGCCTGAGCCGGGGCTAGAGACTACATTGAGCATTAATACGCCCACTTGGGTAAATGTGCGGCGGTTGGTGGTGGCTTGAGCGTTGTTGTGTGCCAGCAAATTGGTGTACGTGCTCGGACTCTGGGGCGGTGTTGTGGCCGTATTATGGCTGTGCGTATGGTGGCTGCCAGCGGCAGGGTGGTGATGAGGGTGTCCGTGGTGGTGTTCTGCGGGTATTGCATATAGGGGGTTTCTCCTGATTTCATTCACCACATTTAAGTCCCGAACCTGCTTGAGCATCCGAGGCTCCACACAGGCCTGCCCCTCCCCAGCTCCAGACGCACCATCCAGATGCACCATCTACACGCTGCGGAAACCCTCGCGCTGCTGTGCCTGTTCGATCAACTGCACCATGCTTTCTGCTAAGGACAATTCATTCAGGCATAGCTGCCAGTTTCTGCGTTTTGGCTGGGCTTGTGCAGGCGGAGTTACTCCGACTCTGAATCTGGCTCGGACTGTCGCAATGCCAATGCGCGCTCATACAGAGCATTGCGCGGTGCTCCAGTGATCTGGGCGGCCAAACGCACGGCTGTTTTGAGCGGTAATTCGGGTAACAGTAGTTCCAGAACACGCTGGCTCTGGCCCGTTTCTTCTACTGCCGCGACCGGGTGCAGTACCACCACAAACTCGCCTTTGGCGCGTTGCGCATCGCCTTGCAGCCACGCTAACAATTGCTGCGCGGGTTGGGTGCTCACCTCTTCAAACTGCTTGCTGATTTCACGCGCTAGCGTGACCGGGCGCTCGCCCAGCACAGCCAAGGCTTGGGCCAAATCAGCAATGCGGTGCGGCGCTTCCAGCAGCAGCACGCAGCGTGGCTCAGAGGCCAAGCGCTGCACGCTGGCGGCGCGCTCGGCATTTTTTACCGGCAAAAATCCGGCAAAAACAAAGCCGCCATCGGTGCCTGTGGGGGCCACGGCACCGGCCACGCTCAGGGCGGCAGTGAGGCTGCTGGCCCCCGGCAAGGGCATGGCCCGCAGCCCAGCGGCCCGCACCACTGCCACCAAACGTGCCCCCGGATCACTGACGCCGGGCGTGCC
>JAIESZ010000124.1 GCA_019745615.1 Burkholderiaceae bacterium | reverse complement strand
GCGACCACGCCGGTAGAGATAAAGAAGGATTCCATAACAACTCCAAGGGCCGCAAGCAAAACAAAGACTGCACAGCCCGGCGGCCCATCCGCAGGCGGTACAGTCAAAGGTCTTGCCAGGCTTGGAAGCTGCTTGCGCCATGTCCTGAGGGACAAGTGTGTTGACGCAAACTCCTGCGTGGTGCAGGTCGGCTACTCCCCAATGACGGGAACTTTTGATTCTAAACGGACTTCAGCCTGCCAGCTTTTGCGTGAGTGCTGCCGCAGCAATCTCTTGGCAGCCCGACACATTTTGCCCAGCCCACAAAGGAGAGAAATCGCCAAGGCCCGCCCGTTCAGCGGCAAGCCGCAAGGGGGCCGATGCAGCGGTGGCTTGTGGAAACGCTGGGGCCAGCGTATTCATCGGCCCCAGCTCCTGCATCAAGCGATTGACAATGCCCCGCGCGGGGCGGCCTGAGAACACATTGGTCAGTGCCGTAACGCGTGCGTTACTGCTCTGGAGTGCTGCGCGATGGACGGCACTGGTCGTAGCCTCTGGGCACAACAAATAGGCCGTGCCCACCTGCACGCCTGCCGCGCCCAAACCCAAGGCGGCACGCACCCCAGCGGCATTGGCAATGCCACCGGCGGCAATCACCGGCACCTTGACGGCTTGCACGATCTGCGGCAGCAAAGCAAAGGTGCCCACTTGGGTGCTGATGTCTTGGCTGAGAAACATACCGCGATGGCCCCCGGCTTCTAGCCCTTGGGCAATGATGGCATCCACCCCTTGGGCCTCTAGCCACAGCGCTTCGGCTACGGTGGTGGCCGAAGAGACGATTTTGGCCCCGCAGTTGCGCACCATGTGGAGCAGCTCTGGGGCGGGCAGCCCAAAATGAAAGCTCACCACCGCAGGCCGGTATTCGCACACCAAGGCCGCCATCTCTTGGTTGAATGGCATCCGCGCCGGGCCGGGTGGCACTTGGGTGGGGTCAATGCCCCACTGTGCGTAATAGGTGGCAAACAAGGCTTGCCACGCAGCAGCCTTGCTGGCATCAGGGGTAGGCGGCTGGTGGCAAAAGAAATTGAGGTTGAATGGCCGCTGGGTCTGGGCTTGGAGGGTTTCTAGCTCGGCGCGCAGGGCTTCTGCACTGAGCATGGCGCAGGGCAAGGAGCCTAAGCCCCCCGCGTTGGACACAGCAATCGCCAATGCACTGTTTTGTACCCCGGCCATGGGTGCTTGGATGATCGGTAGCTCGATTCCGAAAAGGTCTTGTATTCGTATCATGGTGTGGATGATAGTGCCACCCCGTAAAATGGTTTCTGCATGTCTTTGATTCTCCTGCTTTTTCTACCATTTTTAGCCAGCGCTGTTGCTGCTGCCCTGCCGTCTAATGCCCGCAATACCGAGTCCACGCTGGCCGGGGCTGTGGCGCTGTTTTGCACAGTGCAGATGGCACTGTATTTTCCGCAACTGGCCGATGGCGGTGTGGTGCGCGAAGAAATCACTTGGCTACCAGCCCTAGGGCTGAACTTGGTGCTGCGCCTGGATGGTTTTGCTTGGCTGTTTTGTATGCTGGTGCTGGGCATCGGTGCGTTGGTGGTGCTGTATGCGCGCTACTACATGTCACCGGCTGATCCGGTGCCGCGCTTTTTTGC
Source organism: Burkholderiaceae bacterium (assembly GCA_019745615.1). Lineage (GTDB taxonomy): Bacteria > Pseudomonadota > Gammaproteobacteria > Burkholderiales > Burkholderiaceae_C > Simplicispira. Next base: position 1,266 of record JAIESZ010000124.1, on the reverse strand, counting down.
CTTCTTTCTCGCTTTTATGGGGGCCATGTTAGGTGTGGTGCTGTCGGGCAACCTGATCCAGTTGGCGCTGTTTTGGGAACTGACCAGCCTGTTCTCGTTTTTGCTCATTGGCTACTGGCATCACCGCAAGGATGCCCGGCGCGGTGCGCGCATGGCCCTCACGGTGACGGGCACGGGTGGGCTGTGTATGTTGGCCGGGATGCTGGTGCTGGGTCACATTGTGGGCAGTTACGACCTCGACCATGTGCTGGTGGCGGGCCAGTTGGTGCGTGACCATCCGCTGTATCTCACGGCGTTAGTGCTGATTTTGCTCGGTGCCTTGAGCAAGAGCGCGCAGTTTCCGTTCCACTTTTGGCTGCCCCATGCCATGGCCGCGCCCACGCCGGTGTCGGCCTATTTGCATTCGGCCACCATGGTCAAGGCCGGGGTGTTTTTGTTGGCGCGGCTGTGGCCGGTGCTCAGTGGCACGCAAGAATGGTTTTGGCTGGTGGGCGGAGCGGGGGCTTGTACCTTGCTGCTGGGCAGCTATGTCGCTATGTTTCAAAATGATCTGAAAGGCTTGCTGGCTTATTCGACCATCTCGCATTTGGGCTTGATTACCCTGCTGCTGGGCCTCAATAGCCCGCTGGCGGCAGTGGCGGCGGTGTTCCACATTTTGAACCATGCCACCTTCAAAGCCTCGTTATTTATGGCGGCAGGCATTGTCGATCACGAAAGCGGCACCCGCGACATCCGGCGTTTGTCCGGGCTGCGCACCATGATGCCAGTCACGGCCACTTTGGCTACTGTGGCGGCAGCAGCAATGGCAGGCGTGCCTTTGCTCAATGGGTTTTTATCCAAAGAGATGTTTTTTGCCGAAACCGTGTTTGTCGATGGCAGCACGCTGGTCAATTACTTTTTGCCCATTGCCGCTACCTTGGCCGGGGTGTTTAGCGTGGCTTATTCCTTGCGTTTTACGGTAGATGTGTTTTGGGGGCCACCCGCCACCGATCTGCCGCGCCAGCCCCATGAGCCGCCGCATTGGATGCGCGTGCCGGTAGAGTTGCTGGTGTGTGCCTGTTTGGTGGTGGGCATGTTGCCTGCTTGGGCAGTTGGCCCTTACTTAAATGCGGCTGCATTGCCGGTGGTGGGCGGGCGTTTGCCTGAGTTCAGCTTGGCGGTGTGGCACGGCTTTAATACCCCATTTGTCATGAGTGTGGTGGCCTTGCTGGGGGGCACGGCGTTGTACAGTCTGTTGCGTTGGCAACGGGCGCGTGTGGGGCTGGA
>JAIESZ010000138.1 GCA_019745615.1 Burkholderiaceae bacterium | reverse complement strand
ATGGTGGCCGAATCGACCGAAATTTTGCGCCCCATCACCCAGTTGGGATGGGCGCAGGCTTGCTCTGGCGTCACATCGCGCAAACTGACCGGAGCGCGGCTGCGAAACGGCCCACCTGAGGCCGTGAGGATGATTTTTTCTACCCGCCGCTCCCATGTGGAGGGGTCTTCAGGTAGGGATTGGAAGATGGCCGAGTGCTCGCTGTCAATTGGTAGCAGGGTGGCTCCACCTTCGCGCACGGCACGCATAAACACGTCGCCCCCCACCACCAGCGCCTCTTTGTTGGCCAGCAGCAGGCGCTTGCCAGCCCGTGCTGCGGCCAGACAGGGGGCTAAACCCGCCGCGCCAACAATCGCTGCCATGACCGCATCCACGTCTGGATGGGCAGCAATAGTCTCTAGCGCATCGGGTGCGGTCAACACTTCGGTTTTCAGCCCTTCAGCTTGGATTTTGTCTGCCAACAGCTGTGCCTGGGCGGCACTCGCCATGACGGCATAACGGGGCTGGAACTGCGCGCATTGCGCCAGCATCAAGTCGACTTGGGTAGCAGCGCTCAGGGCAAAGACCTCAAAACGCTCTGGGTGACGGGCCAACACATCCAAAGTGTTGCTACCGATGGAGCCGGTCGAACCGAGCACCGTAATCCGTTGTTTCATGGGCTTATTGCGCTGGTTACAGCAAAGAGAAAAACATCATCGCCAAAGGCAGCGTGGGCAGCAGGGCATCAACACGGTCTAACACACCACCGTGGCCGGGCAACAGACGGCTGCTGTCTTTAGCCCCCGCAGCGCGCTTAATCAGTGATTCGACCAGATCACCAGCCACACTCATCGCCACCATAAACAGTACTGCTGGCACCAGCCACCAGCCGCTTTGTTGGGCCAAGCGGCTAAACAGGCTGGCTACTGGGGCCTGCCCAGCAGCGTCTGCCGCCACCCAAGCCCAAGCCAGTAGTAACGCGCCAACCACGGCACCACCCACACCTTCCCACGTTTTGCCAGGGCTGATAGATGGGGCCAGTTTTTCGCGGGTAAAACGCAAGCCGAAAGTACGGCCCGCACCATAGGCGGCGATATCGGCCACCCACACCAAGGCCAGCGCTGACAGCAAGAAATTGATACCAACTATGCGCGCTTGCACTGCCGCCAGCCAAGCCAGCCACAGGGCAACCACGCCCGCCAGCAAACGCACTGCCACAGGAATGCGCGGCCACCCCGCTACCCCAGCACGCAGCATAAGCACCACACCCAGCACCCAGAACAGCCCTGCACCCAGCCACAGCGGCGTCAAGGTCTGTTGCAACCCACCCAGCCCCCAAGTGAGCAGGCACAGCACCACGCAGCCTGCACCCAACGCTAAAGATGGCAGCATGGTGCAGCCATTAAGCCGCCCCCACTCCCAAGCCGCAGCCGCCATCAGCACCAGCACCACCAAGGCAAAAGGAACAAACGAGGGGTACAGCAGAGCTGGCAACAAAATTGCCAGCAAAGCCAAGGCAGTGAGAACGCGCTGTTGCAGCATGGTGCCCTTTCAGGCGGGCAAAGAGGGGCTACTGGGCGCAGCCAGCACTTGCTCGGAGGTTTTGCCAAAACGGCGCTCACGCGAGCGGTAATCGGCAATGGCAGCGTCTAGCGCAGCCTCATCAAAATCGGGCCAGAGCTTGTCGCTGAACAACAACTCGGCATAGGCTGCCTGCCACAGCAAAAAATTGCTCAGGCGCATCTCACCGCCAGTGCGAATGAGCAGATCAGGGTCGGGCACTGCCGACAGGGCCATCGCAGCATTGAGACTGATTTCGGTAATCGGCTCACCGCGTGCTGCCAAAGTGGCCGCCGCTTGGGCAATATCCCAGCGACCGCCGTAATTGAAGCAGATGTTAAGCACCAAGCGGCTATTGTGTGCGGTGGCTTGTTCGGCTTTCTCTAGCCCCTGACGCACCTTGGGCGATAGGCTGACCCGGTCGCCAATAAAGCGCACCTGCACGCCGTCTTTGCACAACTGCGGCACTTCGCGGGACAAAGCCAAGGCGAGCAAATCGAGCAGGCCGCTGACCTCCTCTGCTGGCCGCCCCCAGTTTTCGGAGGAAAAAGCAAACACCGTGAGCACGGCCACACCGCGCTGGGCGCAGGCCTGTACACAACGGCGCAAGGCGGTGACGCCCTGCTTGTGCCCGGCCAGACGCGGTAAAAAGCGGCGTTGCGCCCAACGGCCATTGCCATCCATGACGATGGCAATGTGGCGCGGCACTGGCGCAGAAAAAGTCGTAGACACAGGACGCTACTGCCTGGCCTCAAACTGCCATGATTTCTTGCTCTTTCGCAGCGACTAAGCTGTCGATCTCGGCAATGTGCCGGTCGGTGAGCTTTTGAATTTCTGTTTCGGAGCGTTTTTGCTCATCTTCAGAGGCCAGCTTGTCTTTGACCAGCTTTTTCACTGATTCATTGGCATCGCGGCGCAGATTGCGGACGGCAATTTTGGCCGACTCGCCCTCATTGCGCGCCAGCTTGGTCATCTCTTTGCGGCGCTCTTCGCTCATCGGGGGCATGGGCACGCGGATCAGATCGCCCATCGAGGCCGGGTTCAAGCCCAAATCACTCTCGCGGATGGCTTTTTCGATCTTAGCGCTCAGGTTCTTTTCCCAAGGCTGCACGCTGATGGTGCGCGAATCCAGCAGCGACACATTGGCTACTTGGCTTAGGGGAACCATTGAGCCGTAATAATCGACATGGATCACATCCAACAAGGCGGGGCTAGCGCGGCCCGTACGGATCTTTTGCAGGTTGTTCTTGAAAGCCACAATGGACTGGTCCATTTTGGTTTCCATGGTTTTCTTGGTATCGGCAATCGTCATGTTGTTTCCTCAAATGCAATATGGGCCAGCCTGCCACACAACGCGGCACCA
>JAIESZ010000006.1 GCA_019745615.1 Burkholderiaceae bacterium | reverse complement strand
CACAGCCCCAGCGGCTCAATCAGCCCCGAAGCCTCGGCCAAGCCAATAAAGCTGCCCGGTGGCACCAGCCCACGTTGCGGATGCTGCCAGCGCACCAGCGCCTCGACGCCAAACATTTGGTGCTGGCTGTCCACTTGGGGTTGGTAGTAGAGCAAAAATTGTTCTTGGCGCAAGCCCTCGCGCAGATCGGTCTCTAGGGCGGCGCGGGCGGCCACCACCACTTCCATGTCGGGCTTGAAAAAACGCATACTGTTGCGCCCTTGGGCCTTGGCTTGGAACAGTGCCAAATCGGCGTGTTTCAAAATCGCCTCTACCGATGGCTGGCGGCTATCGAGCACCGTGATGCCAATGCCAGCAGAGGCACGGTACTCTAGTGCGCCAATTTGGTAAGGCATCTCGGACAGCACCTTGAGGATGTGCGTGGCTGCATACTCGATTTGGTGCTGCGTGCTGGCCGAGTTGGGTTTGTGCTCACCCATAAGCAAGGCAAACTCATCACTGCCCAAGCGGGCCACCATATCGCCAGGACGAGCGCAGGTTGTGAGGCGTTGCGCCACTTGCAGCAGCAGTTGATCGCCAGCGCTGTGTCCGTGGGTATCGTTCAGGTCTTTAAAGTTGTCTAGATTGATGAGCAACAGCGCTTGGCTGCCTTGGTGGGTGTGAGGCTCGGTCATCAACTGGTGTAGTCGCTCCATCAGTTGCTTGCGGTTGGGCAGGTGCGTGAGCGGGTCGTAAAAAGCCAGTTGGTGGATTTCTTCAATAAACTGGCGCTGCTCCGTGATCTCAGTAGAAATGCCGCACAGGGCATAACCTGCTTGTCCGGGCAGCCCCAAGGGCAACTTGACCGATAAAAAGGTGTGTTTTTTGGTGTCGCCTAAGCGATGGCCGTATTCTTCACGCACTAAGCGCTGACCCGATTCGAGCACCAGATGATCGACCTCACGGATGCGCGCTGCGGTAGAGGCATCAAAAAACGCTTCATCGCTTTTGCCCAGAATTTGCTCTATGGGCAAGCCGAGAAACTCGCACAGTTTGCGGTTGGCATACTGGTAGCGCATTTGCGCGTCTTTGATAAAGACGTTGGCCTCAATGCTATTGAGGATGGTGGAGAGCTTTTCCTCGCTGGTGCGCAGCTTGTGCGTTTGGCGTGCTACCTCGCGGCGCAGCAGCAGCATACCCGCCAAGGCTAGCAGCAGCAAGACTGCCACAATAGCCAAGCCCCACCTGAAGGCGATGGGGACGGTGGGGGGAGCAGGGAGGGCACCGCTCCACTGCTTGAGGTTTTGAAAATAAAACGAATTGGGGTTGGCCTGCCAAGTAATGAGGTGGCTGTCAAGGGTTGCCAGCAAGTCGCTATTGCGGCCCTTGCCGCTGGCGTAATAGAGTTGGGATGGCAGAAAGATAAGGCTGGTAGGCAGCAGATGAAAGCGGGGTGCTGCCTGATCGCCAAAGTGGTAGTTGACAGCCGCTGCATCGGCTTCGCCTGCCGCCACTTTGGCAAATGACTGCTCAAAGTTCTGTGCTGGCATGATCTGTGCCGTGATACCAAAACCAGCGAGCAGAGGGCGCAAGTACTGCTCTTGCACCGAACCGTTGAGCACCATGAGGCGCTTGCCCTGCAAGTCCAGCATCGAGTGTAATTCGACCCCTTCGCGGCGATAAATTTGCGACCAGCTGTGCAGGGCAGGTGTTTGGTGAAAATCTAATGTGTTGGCCCGCTGTTCGCTGTAGGCCACATCGGGCAGCAGGTCAATGTCACCAACCTCTAGAGCAGCCAGACAAGCTTCCCAAGTGCAGTGCACTGGGTGCAGTCTCCAGCCCTCTTGTAAGGCTATTTCTTGCAGCAAGTGTCCCAAGATACCGCTGGGCTGACCGTTGGCCGCAGCCATGATTTTGGGTGGGTTGTTGTAAACCCCGACATAAACCTCTCTGGCAGCCGCTTGGGCTTGGGAGGTATTGGTGCTCGTGGCCCAAAACAGCAGCACTAGCAGCAGTGCGCAACCACAGCACCAACGCCAGACCCCCCGCACACGATGCAATCGGGACATGGTTAAAACGCCTTCTTTTTCAAGCACGGCATCGGGGTCATGGGAGAGGCTGGAAAATTACGGTGGTGCATGTGGGTTGTGCCCAATGGTATGCCACTATCCACAGGCTTCGGTTTCTATTTTTGCACTCGGTAAAAGTTTGCCCTATTTTCTATACTTTTGATGGCTTTTTGATGGCAGGTGCAGCCCCCAACAGCAAAAACCGCCGCAGCCCAAGGCGGGCCACAGCGGTGCTAGGTGCGGTGGGGGTTTATACCTTGACCGATGCCATATAGGCGTTAAAGCGTTGCTCTGAGAATTTTTCCCACAAAATTTGGTCACGCTGGAAGGCGCGCATGTCTTGGTGGATTTTCTTAAATTCAGGCGACTTGGCTTCGTGCTCGGCAAACACTTCCATCGATGCCTTAAAGCCAGCGTCGAGCACATCTTTAGAGAAGGCTTTGAGCTGGGTCTTGGCACCTACCAAACGCTTGAGCGCTTGCGGGTTGAAGGCGTCGTACTTGGAGCCCATGTCACGCGCTGCCACAATGGTGGCGGCATCGACGATGGCTTTGAACTCTGGGGTCAAGGCGGCGTAAGCCTTGGTGTTGACGTAAAACTCTAGCTCGGCACTGCCTTCCCACCAGCCGGGGTAGTAGTAAAACGGTGCCACCTTGTTAAAGCCCAGTTTTTCATCGTCGTAGGGGCCGACAAACTCGGTAGCATCCAAGGTGCCTTTTTCCAGCGACTGGTAGACCTCGCCCACGGGCATGTTTTGCGATACGACGCCCAGCTTTTGCATGGCTTCGCCAAACAGACCACCGCCCAAGCGCATTTTCAGGCCCTTGAGATCGGCCACGCTCTTGATTTCT
>JAIESZ010000267.1 GCA_019745615.1 Burkholderiaceae bacterium | reverse complement strand
GCGTGGGCGCTGGCGCAAGCAATCAACAGGATGCAAAACCATTTAGACATGGGCGCGAAGGGTAACACGCCTTTGGCGTGTTCAAAACCGGAAAAACCTGCCACTGCACTCACTTTTGCTGACTCCCCCCGGCCAGACCCGATGTGCTGGCAGCAAATTTCGGTGTAGGCTTGCTGCCATGTCTGCTGAAAATACCCCTTCTGTTGCCGTGCCGGTGTCTGAACTGGCACTGCGCCGTGTAGCCATCGACACTTGGCGTGAAAACGTTGCCTATCTGCACCGCGATTGCGCTGTGTACCGGGCCGAAGGCTTTCAAGCCCTGTCCAAAATCGAGGTGCGGGCCAATGGTCGGCGCATTTTGGCAACGCTCAACGTGGTGGATGATTTGTCTATTGTGGGCTGCCAAGAGCTGGGCCTGTCCGAAGATGCCTTTGCGCAACTAGGGGTGGCCAATGGCCATACCGTGACGGTGTCACAGGCCGAGCCGCCGGAGTCTATGGGGGCACTGTTTCGCAAAATTTCTGGCGAACGGCTGGCACGGGAGGATTTTCATGCCATCGTGCGTGACATTGCCCACCACCGCTATTCCAAAATCGAACTCACGGCCTTTGTCGTGGCCTGCAACCGCGATGAGCTAGACCGCGAAGAGGTGTTCTTTTTGTCTGATGCGATGGTATCTATTGGCCAGCGCCTAGATTGGCATGAGCCTCGCGTAGTGGACAAGCACTGCATTGGCGGCATTCCGGGCAACCGCACGTCCATGCTGATTGTGCCGATTGTGGCGGCGCACGGTATGTTGTGCCCCAAAACATCTTCACGCGCCATCACCTCACCGGCGGGTACGGCCGATACGATGGAAGTGCTGGCTAATGTGGAGTTGCCACTAGAGCAACTGGCCGATATTGTGCGTGACCATCGCGGCTGCTTGGCTTGGGGCGGCACCGCCCAGCTCTCGCCCGCCGATGATGTATTGATCTCGGTGGAGCGCCCGTTATCCATTGATTCACCGGGGCAAATGGTGGCCTCCATTTTGTCCAAGAAGATTGCCGCCGGCTCTACCCATCTGGTGTTGGATATTCCGATTGGCCCCACAGCCAAGGTGCGCTCCATGCCAGAGGCACAGCGCCTGCGCCGCCTGTTTGAGTATGTGGCGCGGCGCTTGCAACTGTCTTTAGATGTAGTGATTACCGATGGCCGCCAGCCGGTGGGCAGCGGTATTGGCCCAGTGCTCGAAGCCCGTGATGTGATGCGCGTGCTCGAAAACGACCCCCGCGCCCCTAATGACCTGCGGCAAAAAGCCCTGCGCTTGGCTGGACGCCTGATTGAATGCGATCCTGATATCCGGGGGGGTGATGGCTATGCCATTGCCCGCGATATTTTGGATTCAGGTCGCGCCTTGGCACGGATGCGCGACATCATCGCCGCGCAGGGAGGCAAAGATTTTGACCACAACCACCCGCCGCTGGGGCCATTGAGCTTTGAGGTGCTAGCACCATCGAGCGGCGTGGTGGCAGGCATTGACAATTTGCAGATCGCACGCATTGCCCGTCTGGCCGGTGCGCCCAAAGTACAAGGTGCGGGTGTCGATTTGCTCTGCAAACTGGGTGATGCTGTGACGGCTGGGGAGGTGCTGTACCGCGTGTATGCTGGTTATCCCGCCGATTTGGAGTTTGCCCGGCAGGCCAGCGATAAAGTCAGCGCTTACCGCATAGGCACTGCTGATGATCTGCCGCGCGTTTTTGTAGAGTTTTAACCATGACAGCCTTGCACCCTTCGCCCCCCTGGCTGCTGTTTTTTGACGATGAGCGCGCCAGTGCCGAGCGGCTGGCCAGCGCCAGCGAGCTAGAAGCGCACCCCATTGCCCGGCACCGCTTTCCGGATGGGGAACTCAAACTGACGCTGCCCGTGGATGCCCAAGGCCAGTTACCGCAGCGCGTGGTATTGCTGCGTGGCCTGCACCAACCCAACGACAAGCTGGTGGAGTTGCTGTTGGCAGCCCATACTGCCCGCCGCCTAGGTGTGCAGCACCTGACACTGGTGGCCCCCTATCTGGCTTATATGCGCCAAGACATCGCCTTTCACCCCGGCGAGGCCATCAGCCAGCGCGTGGTGGGGGATTTTTTGGCTGGGCTGTTTGATGCCATCATCACCGTAGACCCCCACTTGCACCGGGTGGCTACTTTGCACGAAGCCGTACCGGCAGCGCAAACGGTGCTGCTGAGTGGTGCGCCCCTGCTGGCCGATTGGATCGTGCAACAGCGCCCCGGCGCTTTGTTGATGGGGCCAGATGGAGAATCGGCCCAATGGGTGGCCCAAGCGGCGGCCCGCCACGGCCTAGACTATGCCGTCTGCACCAAAGAGCGCCACGGCGACCGGCAGGTCAGCATTGTTTTGCCCCCCGTGCCGGTGCACGGGCGGGCGGTGGTGTTATTAGACGACATGGCGAGCACGGGGCATACGCTCATCCAAGCGACGGCGCTGCTGCGCGCCGCTGGTGCCGCCTCGGTAGATGTGGCCGTGACCCATGCCCTGCTGGATGCCAACGCTTTACAGGCCCTGCATGATGCGGGTATTGGGCAATTTTGGAGCACCGATGCCGTGCCACACAGCAGCAATGCGGTGGCCTTGGCCCCAGCGCTGGCCGATGCCTTGCAGACTTTGCCGCCCTTGCCAGTGGCTGCGACAATCTGAGCCTGTTTTGATCTGAAGAAAGAATGCCCTATGCTGCTGGATGCTGCTGAATCCCAACTCGTGCTGGTGGACTACCAGACCCGCCTGATGCCCGCCATCCACGAAGGCCCAGCGGTGCTGGCTAACGCGGTACGTCTGGCCAAAATGGCCCAGATGCTGGACGTGCCCGTTTGGGGCACAGAACAAAACCCCAGCCGCCTCGGCCC
>JAIESZ010000168.1 GCA_019745615.1 Burkholderiaceae bacterium | reverse complement strand
CGCGCAATCAGCCAGCCCAACAAAGCCAAACACCCGGCCAATGCCAAAGACCCCAAAGAAAATGATATGACCCGTTCGGCAATCACTGAATCGACAGTATCTACATAAACACCAGAACCGATAATCCAATTCCAGGGGGAAAATCCTTGTACATAAGAAATTTTTGGCACTGGGGTTTCATGGCCGGGCTTGGGCCACATGTAATGAACAAATCCAGAGCCGTTGGATTTTACCTTGCTTGCCATTTCACTAAAAAATAGCTTGCCAGTGGGATCTTTTAAATTAATAAGATTTTTGCCGTCCAACTCAGGTTTGATCGGGTGCATCAGCATCAGTGCATCGGCATCATTGATCCAGAAGTATTCTTCTTTGCTGTAGCGCAAGGCTTTAATGGCGGCAATGGCTTGTTTTTTTGCTTCGGCTTCTGGCAGGCTGCCATTGGCAGCAAGCGCATGATAGTGAGCGGCTAAACTATGAACGGTTTCTACCGTTTGGCGCACACTATTTTCGCGTTCCTGCATAATAAGGTGGCGTTCAGAGAAAAGAAAAACACTGGCCAAAAATATAATTCCCAATACGGCGGCTAAGATCAGGGTGATCAGGCGCCTAGACACAGTGTAAGAAGTTAATTTAAACATGCTGGACACCTGTAAGAAAATAATTGGACAGCCTGTTTTTAGGGTAGACAGATGATGCTGGTTGATTCAGTATGCTACGCTCACACCATGCTAAAAAATAGTGCATTCTGATTCGTTTCTTCTTGTTACACATCAGGGTTTGCCATAGGATGTAGGTCTGATGTTTGCTGCGCCATTGGTTTCATCGTGCTAGAACGGAGGGGGTGGTATTATCCAAGGTTTGGCTGGCCTGTTGTTTGCTTAATTTTTATTAAGCTACTGCCGTCGATGGTAAAAATTAGTTTTCTTGAATAGGTTGGCCCCTGCAGGATGCAGCCAACAAAGCACAGCAAGGGCAGGCAGGTTACAGCACCACGGCAAGGCTGCAGTTGAGTGGGTGTGGTTTGCTACACTTTGGCCCATGTTTATCCACCGCGTGTTCATCGCAGGTCACAGTGACCGGGGAGCTTGGCCCTGGCGTCGCTCTCTTTATTGGTACGTCTGATGCGTGCGGGCATGGCCCTGTACGCCCCCCCGTGGCCCTTCTCTGCCCTGTAGCGGAGGCCGATTGCATGAACACTGCGGCATGGCGTTGTTGTCTACGCCCACATGTGCCGCCCCAGCAGGGACCTATCTCCCGTGATCACAGAATCTGAATTTCACCATTTGGCCCAACAGGGCTACAACCGTATTCCGCTCATGGCCCAAGCCTTTGCGGATTTAGAAACCCCGCTGTCGCTCTACTTCAAGCTCGCCCACAGCCAAGCCGGTGGGCAGCACAGCTTTTTGCTCGAATCTGTGGTGGGTGGCGAGCGCTTTGGCCGCTACAGCTTTATTGGCTTGCCTGCGCGCACCCTGCTGCGTGCCAGCGGCTTTGGCCCGGCGGCGCGCACCGAGGTAGTGACCGATGGCGTGGTGGTGGAAACCGCCACGGGCAATCCACTGGACTTTATTGCCAGCTACCAACAGCGCTTTAAGGTAGCGCTGCTGCCGGGCTTGCCGCGCTTTTGTGGCGGGCTGGCAGGCTACTTTGGCTACGATGCCGTGCGCTACATCGAGAAAAAGCTCGAAGCCACCTGCCCCCCTGACACCCTGGGCTGCCCCGACATCTTGTTGCTGCAATGCGAAGAGCTGGCGGTGATTGACAACCTGTCGGGCAAGCTGTCGTTGATTGTGTATGCCGACCCCGCCCAGCCCGAAGCCTACGTCCGTGCCCAGCAGCGTCTGCGCCAGCTCAAAGAGCGCCTGCAAGCCCCCGTGGTAGCCCCGGTGGTGCAAGCCAGCACCAGCCACCCGGCGCAGCGCAGCTTTGCTAAAGACGACTATCTGGCCGCTGTGGCCCATGCCAAAGAGCTGATTGCCGCTGGCGACTTTATGCAGGTGCAGGTGGGCCAGCGCATCCACAAAACCTACACTGAATCGCCCTTGAGCTTGTACCGCGCTTTGCGTTCGCTCAACCCGTCGCCCTATATGTATTTTTACAATTTTGGCGATTTTCAGGTGGTGGGTTCTTCGCCCGAAATCTTGGTGCGCCAAGAGCAAACGCCCGAAGGGCAAAAAGTCACCATCCGCCCCTTGGCCGGTACGCGCCCGCGCGGTGCCACGCCGGAGCAAGACAAGGCCGCCGAGCTAGAACTCATCAACGACCCCAAAGAGCGCGCCGAGCATGTCATGCTGATTGACTTGGCCCGCAACGACATTGGCCGCATCGCGCAAATTGGCAGCGTCAAAGTGACCGAAGCCTTTGTGGTGGAGCGCTACAGCCACGTCATGCACATTGTCAGCAACGTTGAGGGCATCCTGAACGAGGGCATGACCAGCATGGATGTGCTCAAGGCCACGTTCCCGGCAGGCACGCTCACGGGTGCGCCCAAAGTCCACGCCATGGAGCTGATCGACCAATTGGAGCCGAGCAAGCGAGGCATTTATGGCGGTGCCTGTGGCTATCTGAGCTACGCGGGCAATATGGACTTAGCCATTGCCATCCGCACTGGCCTGATCAAAGACGGCACCTTGTATGTGCAAGCGGCTGCTGGCGTGGTGGCCGACTCCGTGCCTGAGTTGGAGTGGAAAGAAACCGAACACAAGGCCCGCGCCCTGCTGCGCGCCGCAGAACTGGTAGAGGAGGGCTTGGAATGACCCGCGCCATCGACAACGTGCAGCATTGCACCACCATGCAAGACGTGCGCCGCTACATTGACGCTTTGGACGATGTGCTGGTGCCCCTGCTGGTGCAACGCACCGGCTACATGACCCAAGCCGC
>JAIESZ010000159.1 GCA_019745615.1 Burkholderiaceae bacterium | reverse complement strand
TCCCACGCTCCAGAGCGGTTTATCCGCTCGGCGCTTTCCGTATTGCTCGCTTGGGCGGGCGCCAAACTGATTTTGATCTAAAGCACCATGTACCAATACACCGACTTTGACCGACAGTTCGTCCGCCTGCGCGCCGACCAATTCCGCGACCAACTCGATCGCTGGCAAACAGGCAAGCTGAGCGAGGACGACTTCCGCCCGCTGCGCCTGCAAAATGGCTGGTATGTGCAGCGCTACGCCCCCATGTTGCGTGTCGCCGTTCCCTACGGCGAGATTGCCAGCCGCCAACTGCGCGTGCTGGCCACCATCGCCCGCGATTACGACACGCCTGAAGCCGCCGTGTTCCAAGAAGCCATGACCGGCCAAGGCAAACTGGGCACCACCTTTTTGCCCAAAAATTGCGCCCACTTCACTACCCGCACCAATGTGCAGTTCAATTGGATTCCGCTGTCCAAATCTGCTGATGTGATGGACTTGCTGGCCAGCGTAGACTTGCACGGCATCCAAACCAGCGGCAACTGCATCCGCAACACCACCACCGATGCGCTGGCCGGTATTGCGGTGGATGAAGTGATTGATCCGCGCCCCTACGCCGAAATCATCCGCCAGTGGACAACCCTGCACCCCGAATTTGCTTTCTTGCCACGCAAGTTCAAGATCGCCATTACCGGCGCTACGGAAGACCGCGCTGCCAGCGCTTGGCACGATGTGGGCCTGCAACTGGTCAAAAACGCCGCTGGTGAAGTCGGCTTTAAGGTGTCGGTGGGTGGTGGCATGGGCCGGACGCCCGTGATTAGCAGCGTGATCCGTGAGTTCCTGCCGTGGAACCAGATCATGAACTACATCGAAGCCATTGTGCGCGTGTACAACGAGCAAGGCCGCCGCGACAACAAATACAAAGCCCGGATCAAAATTTTGGTCAAGGCCGAAGGCCAAAGCTATTTTGATGCGGTGGAAGAGGAATTCCGCCAGATCGTCGAGATCGACGGTGGCCCGCACACCATTCCGCAGGCTGAATTGGATCGTGTGGCTGCTTGCTTTGTGCCCCCCGTGCTGGCCGAGGTGCCCGCCATCGACCCCGCCACCCTGACCGCCCAACTGCAAGCCCAAGGCGCAGAGCACCCCGCCTTTGCCCGCTGGTTGGCACGCAATGTTCACGCCCACCAAAACCCCCAACTGCGCGCCGTCACGTTGTCATTCAAGCGCCCCGGCCAAGCGCCCGGGGACGCCACTGCCGACCAGCTCGATGCCTTGGCCGCGCTGGTGGACAAATACTCCGCCGGTGAAGCCCGCGTGACCCACGACCAAAACGTGCTGCTGCCGTGGGTGCATGGCAGCCAACTGCTGGCACTATGGCAAGAAGCCAAGGCACTGGGGCTGGCCAGTGCCAATGTGCAACTACTCACCGACATGATCGCCTGCCCCGGCGGCGACTTTTGCGCACTGGCCAACGCCCGCTCGTTGCCTCTGGCCCAAGCCATCACCGAACGCTACCAAGATTTGGACGAGCTGGACGACATTGGCGAGATTGACCTGCACATCAGCGGCTGCATCAACTCCTGCGGCCACCACCACAGCGGTCATATCGGCATTTTGGGTGTCGATAAGGATGGCAAAGAGTGGTACCAAATCACGCTGGGCGGCTCGGACGGCTCGCGCTTGTCCGGCCCCGCCGTGGCCGGTAAAGTCATTGGCCCCTCGTTCTCTGCCGCCGAAGTACCCGCCGTGATTGAAGCCGTGCTCACCACCTACCGCGACCAGCGCCAGCCGCGTGAGCCTTTTGTCGATACCGTGCGCCGCATTGGGCTCGATGCCTTCAAACAGGCCGCCAATGCCGTGCGTATCCCGGTGGCCGCCTAAAAAATACAGTGGATGATCGCCCCATGAACTTTCAGATTCTTGCTTCTGCCAGCCACACCCCGCCCATCGAAGGCGACACCAGCGCTGTGGCCCTGCCTAACGATGCCGATGCCTTGGCCTTGCCCTTGGACGGCGTGACCCGCATTGACCTGCACTTTCCTGCCTTTACCGATGGTCGTGCCTTTAGCCAAGCCTATCTGCTGCGCCGCCGCCGGGGCTTTAGCGGCGAGATCCGCGCCACCGGCGATGTGCTGATCGACCAGTTGGTGCAAATGCAGCGCACCGGCTTTAATTCTGCCGTCCTCAAAGACGGCGTGGATGCTGCCGACGCCCAGCGCCAGTTTGAACGCTTTCAAGGTTTTTACCAAGCCGACGCCGTACAAGCCAAACCCATTTTTGCCTTGGAGCCCTGATGACTAGCAGCCTGCTTTCACGCGGTGCGCCCGCCAAAGCCACCACGGTTCACGCCCGCCCCAGTGCCGACTTTGCCGCCAAACTAGAGCAAACCCGCGCCCTGCTGCGGCAAGCGGCGGCCTTGGGTGCGCCCGGTGCCGTGACCCAAGCTTCTAGCCTCGGTGCCGAGGATGTGGTCATCACCCATCTGATTAACACGCTGGAGCTAGACATTCCGGTGTTCGTGCTGGAAACCGGCGCACTGCACACCGAAACCCTGGCCCTGTTGGAGCGCACACAAGCCCACTCCCGCGCCCCCATCGTCGTCTATAAGCCTGAATTTGATGCCGTCATCCAGTTCATCCGCCAGAACGGCCAAGATGCGATGTACCGCAGCATCGAGTTGCGCAAAGCCTGCTGCCAGATTCGCAAAATGGAACCACTGGCCCGCGCGCTGGCAGGCAAGCAAGGCTGGATTACCGGCCTGCGCCGCGAACAATCCAACGCCCGCGCCGAGGTGCCCGCCATCGACACCGCCGAAGTGGCGTCAAAGGGCCTGACCAAGTTCAACCCCCTGACCGATTGGACGCTGGGCGACGTCTGGCACTACA
>JAIESZ010000342.1 GCA_019745615.1 Burkholderiaceae bacterium | reverse complement strand
ACCCACGACCAATTGGAAGCCTTTGCCATTGGCGATGTGATCGGTGTCATGCAGCAAGGCCAGCTCCACCAGTGGGATGATGCCTACACCCTCTACCACCGCCCTGCCACCCGTTTTGTGGCCGACTTTATCGGGCATGGCGTTTTTATTCCGGCCACGCTAGAGCCGCAGGCCAGCGGCGTAGTGGTGCATACCCCACTGGGCGATTTAGCCAACCTGACGGAATGCCCCTTGCCATCGAACTACCCCAACGGCCAATGTGATGTGCTGCTGCGCGCCGACGATATCGTGCACGACAGTCAAGCCCTGACCCAAGCGCAGTTGGTGCGCAAGGCGTTTCGGGGCGCTGAGTTTTTGTACACTCTGCGCTTAGAAAGCGGCCAGACCGTGCTGGCCCACGTGCCCAGCCACTACAACCATGCGGTGGGGGAATGGATAGGCATCCGCGCCCAAGCCGACCATGTGGTGACTTTTGCGCGGCAGGATTAAAGCGGTTTAGCCGCGCTCAAACGCCACTTGACCGCCCACCAGCGTATAGCGCACCTGTCCGGGCAGCTCGTAGCCACCAAATGGGGTGTGCTTGCCTTGGCTGCGCAAGGCGCTGCCTTGTACTGTCCAAGCGTCTTCGGCATCGACGATACAGACATCGCCCACGCCACCCTCAATCAACTGGCCAACGCTGGCTTGCAAAGTGCCCAAGGCATGGCCCAGCACGCGGGCCGGTTCATTGGTGACCACGGCCAGCGCCCGTGCCAAGGGTACGCCGCTATCGCGTGACCACTTCAGCGCCACACTGAGCAGCAACTCCAACCCGGTAGCGCCGGGTTCGGCCTCAGCAAAGGGCAGGGTTTTGGCATCTTCGTCCACTGGGTTGTGGTCAGACACCAGTGCATCAATGGTGCCATCGAGTAGCGCGGCTTGCAGCGCATCGCGGTCGCGCTGCTGGCGCAGTGGCGGCGACAAGCGGGCGCGGCTGTCAAAAAAGCCGATATCGTGGTCGGTCAGGTGCAGCGAGTTGATACTGACGTCGCAAGTGACGCGCAGGCCCTCGGACTTGGCGCGGCGCACCAGTTCTACCCCTGCTGCACTGCTGATACGGCACAAATGCACACGTGCCCCAGTGCTCTTGAGCAGTTCAAAAATGGTGTGCAGGGCAATGGTTTCTGCCGCCACCGGGATGCCCGACAGCCCCAAGCGTGTCGCCAGCGGGCCACTGGCGGCTACACCCTTGCCCAAGTGCATCTCTTGCGGACGCAGCCAGACGGTATAGCCAAAGGTATCGGCATATTGCAGCGCCCGTTGCAGCACTTGGGTACTGGCCAGCGGCACCTCAGCCTGACCAAAACCGATACAACCGGCCTCGGTCAGTTCGGCCATTTCGGTCAGCACTTCACCGGCCAGATTGCGCGTGAGCGCGCCTTGTGGGAACAAGCGGGCTTGGTGCAGCTTTTCGGCGCGGAACTTGAGCATGGCTACCAGCCCCGGCTCGTCCAGCACCGGGTCGGTGTCGGGCGGGCAGACCAAGCTGGTTACGCCCCCGGCCACGGCAGCGGCCATCTCGGATTCCAACATCCCAGCGTGTTCTTGGCCGGGTTCGCGCAGGCGTGCCGCCAAATCGACCAAACCGGGCAGCACGATGCAGCCGCTGGCATCAATCACGCGGTGCGGGGCGAAATCGGGGGCCACTTTGCCCACACCAATGATGCGCCCGGCAGCAATCGCGATGTCGCAGTTTTTGTCAAGGCCGCTGGCGGGGTCGATCACGCGGCCATTTTGGATCAGTATCTTCATCATCATTTCCTCAAGCGTCGTTGCCCGCCACAATGGACATCACCGCCATACGCACGGCAATACCAAACGTGACCTGCGGCAAGATCACACTTTGTGGGCCATCGACCACCGCCGAGTCAATTTCTACCCCTCGGTTGATCGGGCCGGGGTGCATCACGATGGCGTCGGGCTTGGCCAAGCGCAGCTTTTCTGGCGTGAGGCCAAAGCTCTTGAAATACTCTTGGCTCGACGGCAGCAGCGCGCCGCTCATGCGCTCGTTTTGCAGGCGCAGCGTGATAATCACATCGGCATCTTTGATGCCCTCTTCGAGTGTGTGGCACACGCGCACCCCCATGTGCGATAAGTCGCTGGGCACCAAAGTGCGTGGCCCGACCACGCGCACCTCGGCAGCGCCCAACGTGGTCAGGGCGTGAATATCCGAGCGCGCTACGCGCGAGTGCAGCACATCGCCCACGATGGCGACGGTCAGGTTGCTAAAGTCTTTTTTGTAGTGCCGGATGGTGTACATATCCAGCAAGCCTTGTGTGGGGTGGGCGTGGCGGCCATCACCAGCATTGACCACATGCACATGTGGGGCCACATGCTGGGCGATGAGGTAGGGCGCACCCGATTCGCTGTGGCGCACGACAAAAATATCGGCGGCCATCGCCGAGAGGTTGTCGATGGTGTCGAGCAGGGTTTCGCCCTTGGCGGTGGAGCTGCGCGCAATATCCAAATTGAACACATCGGCGCTCAGGCGCTTGGCGGCAATCTCAAAGGTGGTGCGGGTGCGCGTGCTGTTCTCAAAAAACAGGTTGAACACGCTTTTGCCGCGCAGCAGCGGCACTTTTTTGACCTCGCGGTCATTGACTGACACGAAGTTGGCAGCGGTATCGAGGATGTGCGTGAGAATATCGCGCGGCAAGCCTTCAATGGAGAGCAGATGCATCAGCTCGCCGTGGCGATTGAGTTGGGGATGGCGCTTGTGCAGCACGGCTCAGACCTCTTGAACGTGGAAATGAAAACTGCCGCTGTCGGTTCGCGCCAGCGCCAGTGATTGGGTTGGGGACAGGGC
>JAIESZ010000315.1 GCA_019745615.1 Burkholderiaceae bacterium | reverse complement strand
ATGCTGTGCGTGCCGATGGGGGGATCGACATCAGCCCCCAAACAACCCAGCAAGATGTTCGATTGGGGATGCACCTGCGCTTGTTCTTCGGTCAGGTCGCCGCGATCAACCAGCGCCTGCACGTAAGAGTGGTCCATCGTGCGATGTACCATTTTGCCATCGCGGAAATGGTAAATGCGCGAGTCACCGGCATGAACCCAATAGCAATCGCCCCGTGGATTGATGAGAAAGGCCGCTAGGGTGCTGTGCGGCTCTTCTTCGGAAGAAATCGCCGTGAGGCGGATAACGATATGCGCCTCCTCCACCATGTTTTTGAGCATGGAGGGGCCGTCATCGTAGTCGGGGGAATAGCGCTCAAACAGTTGGCGCGCCGTCATCATCACCTGATCGGAGGCTTTGCGGCCACCACTGCGCCCACCCATGCCATCGGCCAGTACCCCCAGCAAGCAACCGTTGTAACGCGGATGCGTGAGCAGTGCTACTTGGTCTTGTTGGTAACTGCGGTCGCCTTTGTGGATGCCCGTAGAGGCGGTGATGCGAAATGCTTTAGACATGCCCAAGCCGGAAAGAAGACATGTGCTTGGCGTTTACCAAGGTTTCCACCATGAAGACGCACGCTGCTGGATGCCCTGCGTCAGGTAGTTGCTTTGCGGGTAGGTGGCATCGAGCACGCGGCGGGCATCGTCGCGCAATTGCGTCATGCCCAAGGCATCGTAGGACTGTACCAAGATAAACAGTGCTTCTTCTTGGGCTGGAACGCTTTGGTAGTCTGACAGTGCCACCTGCGCCCGGTTGATGGCCGCGACATAAGCGCCGCGCTGGAAGTAGTAGCGCGCCACATGCACTTCGTATTGGGCCAAGGCATTGACGATATAAGTCATGCGCTGGCGGGCATCTTGCGCGTATTTGGACTCTGGAAAGCGCGTGCTCAGTTCGCGGAAGGCTTCAAACGAGTCTTTGGCCGCTTTTTGGTCGCGCTCAGACAAATCTTGGTTGGATACCCAAGAGAACAGCCCCAAGTCGTCATTGAAGTTGACTAACCCTTTCAGGTACAGGGCGTAATCGACAGCGGGGCTGGCGGGGTGCAGCTTGAGAAAGCGGTCGAGCGTGGCCAAGGCTTGCGCTTTATCGCCGCCTTTGTATTGGGCATGGGCTTTGTCGAGCTGGGCTTGTTGTGCCAGCGGGGTGCCAGCGGCACGGCCTTCGAGTTTTTCAAGCAGGGGCACGGCCTTGTCGTAGGCCCCACTGCTGATTTCATCGCGGGCCTCGGCATATAGGCGCTCGGTACTCCAACCGATGGTTTTATCTTCGGTAACGGTAGAGCAGCCGGCCAGCAAAGCGCTGGCGGCCAGCAGGGCGGGAACAATCGCGAGAGACACACGCGGCATGGCAGGCAGCTTTCTGGCAAGAGGGGGCATAGAGACGGGCTGCTGATTGTACCGGCGGCCACCACAGCACTCAGCTTTGGCCCAGCCTTTCTACAATGGCGGCTATGTTTGTTCATTTGCGCCTGCACACCGAGTTTTCCGTCGTTGACGGCACCAACCGTATCGATGAGGTGGTGCAAGCTGCCGCCGCCGACGGCCAGCCTGCACTGGCTATTACGGATTTCAACAACCTGTTTGGGGCTGTCAAGTTTTACAAGCAAACGCGGGGCAAGGGGGTCAAACCCGTGCTGGGGGCAGAAGTGGTGCTCGAAGGCCCCACCGCCAGTGACCCTACATCCCGCATGGTGTTGCTGGTGCAAGACGCCCAAGGCTATCTGAACCTGTCGGAGTTGCTAGCCCGTGCTTGGACGAGCAACCAAATCAAATCGCAAGCGGTGTGTACTTGGGCTTGGCTGCAAGAGCTCCATCAAGGGCTGATTGTGCTGGCCGGTGCGCAAGCAGGCCCAGTGGGCCAAGCCTTGGTGCGCGGCGATAGTGCCGGGGCTGCGGCGCTGGCACAACGCCTTGCGGCGGTGTTTCCGCAGCGTTTTTATCTCGAAATCCAACGCGCAGGCCGCCCCGATGATGAAAGCCATGTCGCTGCCACGGTGCAGTTGGCGGCGCAGTTGCAACTGCCGGTGGTGGCTACCCATCCGGTGCAGTTTGCTACCGAAGATGATTACGAGGCCCACGAGGCCCGCGTTTGTATTGCCGAAGGCGAGATTTTGGGCAACCAGCGCCGCGTGCGCCGCTTTACGCGTGAGCAGTATTTCAAATCGTCAGCGCAAATGCAGGCGTTGTTTGCCGATGTGCCCTCGGCGCTGGCCAATACGGTGCAAATTGCCCAGCGCTGCAACCTGACGCTGGTGCTGGGCAAGCCGCAATTGCCTAATTTTCCGATTCCGCTGGTCGATGGCAAGGTGCTGTCGGTGGATGATTATTTTCGCTACGTTTCGCACCAGGGGTTGGAGCAGCGCCTGCAACATCTCTACCCTAACCCCACAGTGCGTGAGGCACAACGCCCGCGTTATTTGGAGCGCTTGGAGTTTGAGCTCAACACCATCTTGAAGATGGGGTTTCCGGGCTACTTTCTGATTGTGGGCGACTTTATCCAGTGGGCTAAAACCCACGATTGCCCGGTGGGGCCGGGCCGGGGGTCTGGGGCCGGTTCTTTGGTGGCCTATGTGCTCAAAATCACCGACCTCGATCCGCTGGAGTACAAGCTGCTGTTCGAGCGCTTCTTGAACCCTGATCGGGTGTCCATGCCCGACTTTGATATTGACTTTTGCCAGTCCAACCGCGACCGGGTGATCGACTACGTCAAAGAAAAATACGGCAAGGATGCCGTGAGCCAGATTGCCACCTTTGGCACCATGGCCGCCCGCGCCGCCATCCGCGATGTGGG
>JAIESZ010000203.1 GCA_019745615.1 Burkholderiaceae bacterium | reverse complement strand
TCGGAAATTTCATTTTTAACTTTTTGTTCTGTTGGATTAGATGGATTCAATGCCTTTTCTATGGCTTTGAGTAAAATGACTAGAGTTGTTACTCGCTGCTGACCATCAACCAATTCAACAGTCTTAAATTCATTGGTCTCTATCTCACGAGTTTCTTTTTCTAGGGCTACCAATGTTGCCATAAAATGATCACGACCAGATCTATTCGCTTCCTCTATATCAGAAAAAAGATCGTTTCTCTGCTGTTTATGCCAAGAGTACGCTCGCTGATATTTTGGAATTCGAAATAACCTACCTTCAAGTAGTGCAGAAATTTTTATATGTTGAGGGTTAAGTTTCATTAAATTTCTCAGCTCTTTGAAAAAATGTAGATAGACTCAAAATTTCTGACTTTTAAGTCGTCCAGCGCACCATCATCGTACAAGATAAAGGAAAAAAGGAAAAAAGAGGTCAGGCTCACTTTTTATCTCATGGCGCCGCCTCCGCCAACAATTGCTTCCAATCATCCGGCGGATGGCCGCTGTCCAGCATCTTACGAAACACCCGGTAAGCATCATCGCTGCTTTCGTAAGCGCGCTTGCTGTCCTCGTCATTGACCCAAACCAGCACAATCACCTTGGCTTGTGCGTGGTAGCGGAAAAACAGCCGGTATTGCTGGAAGAACTTGGCCCGAAACCAGTGTTTGCGATCATCCCCTAGCGTGCCACCTTGGCGGTATTCAGGCCGAGTTGGATCTTGTGGAATGACATCAAATGCCAGCTTGGTGATGGCAGCCAATCGCTTGCTGGCGTTTTTTTGTGTGTACCCGATGGGGTTTTTGTGCTGGAGTGCCTCCACCTGCCGGGCCAAGGTTTCCAACTGTGCCAAAAACAGCGGATGGGCAAAAACCGTCCAACCATGAATCACCAAGGGCGTGGGCTGCTTCAGGCTCATTCGTCGTCTGCCGATAGGTCAGCATCGAGATCGACGTCAACGCCATCGGTCAGCGTGTGCAGGCGCTGCACCAAACTGGCATCTATCGCCTGTAGGCGCTGCGGCTGTGTGGCTATGTCGCGGGCCAGCAAGTCCAAGAACGCGCCCAGCACCGGGTCTTGTGCCTCTGTAGTTTGCGCGCGGGTCAGCATCACTTCGCCACTGGAGCGAATGGTGTAGTGGATTTTATCGCGCTTGCCTAGCCGTAGGGCGCGGCGCACGGTTTCTGGCACCGTGGTTTGGTAGCGGTCGGTCAAGGTGGATTCGACTTCGAGGGTTGCAGGCATCGCGTGCTCCTGTTAGAAAGATAAGGGCTTACATGGTAATGCGACTGAATTACCTTTTGTCGGCCAATAGGCATCCACATAGCTCGCGTCAAAAAATCGGCAATGGGGTCTTTGTCCATGCATCTACGCACCGCCGCACGAACCTCGGACAATAGGGCCTTGTTGTGCCCCTTTCCTCCTTGACCGTGCTGCCCCCCATGACCCTCAAAAGCCCTGAACTGCTGCTGCCTGCTGGCTCTCTCGACAAAATGCGCGCCGCTTACGACTTTGGCGCGGATGCCGTCTATGCGGGCCAGCCCCGCTACAGCTTGCGTGCGCGCAACAACGAGTTCCGCCTAGAGCAAATCGCCCAAGGCATTGCCGAAGCGCACCAGCGCGGCAAAAAGTTCTTTGTCACCAGCAACCTGATTGCCCACAACGACAAGGTGCGCACCTACCTGCGCGACATTGAGCCGGTGATTGCGTTGCGCCCCGACGCCCTCATCATGGCCGACCCCGGCCTGATCATGATGGTGAAAGAGAAATGGCCGGAGCAGGTGATCCACCTCTCGGTGCAGGCCAACACCACTAACTGGGCCACCGTCAAGTTCTGGCAAAAAATGGGCGTAGAACGCATCATCTTGTCGCGTGAACTGAGCTTGGACGAGATTGAAAAAATCCGCCAAGAATGCCCCGATATGGAGCTAGAAGTGTTTGTGCATGGTGCGCTGTGCATTGCCTACTCTGGCCGCTGCTTGCTGTCGGGCTACTTCAACCGCCGCGATCCCAACCAAGGCACCTGCACCAATGCCTGCCGCTGGGAATACAAAACCCACGACGCCGCCACCGACCCCAGCACCGGCGAAGCCATTGCCAGCCGCATCGAGGGCGACTTTAACTTTGCCGCCGCCCAGCAAGAGGCCGAGCAAGCCTTCTCCTCCTGCGGCGACGGCCAGCGTCACCCAGCGGCGGACAAAGTCTATTTGATTGAAGAAATTGGCCGCCCCGGCGAGCTGATGCCGATCATGGAAGACGAGCACGGCACCTACATCATGAACAGCAAGGATTTGCGCGCCATTGAGCACGTCGCCAAGCTGACGCAGATCGGTGTCGATTCTTTGAAGATTGAGGGCCGCACCAAGAGCCTGTACTACGTGGCACGCACCGCGCAGGTCTATCGCCGCGCTATTGACGATGCGGTGGCAGGCCGCCCGTTCAACCCAGAGCTGCTGCTGGAGTTGGAAGGCTTGGCGAATCGGGGTTACACCGGCGGCTTGCTAGAACGCCGCCCCAGCCAAGAGTACCAAAACTACATCACCGGGCACTCTATTGCCCACCGCAGCCAGTTTGTGGGCGAGGTACATGCCGTACAAGACGGCTGGGCCGAAGTGGAAACCAAAAACCGCTTTGCCGTGGGCGATTTGATCGAAATCATCCACCCCAGCGGCAATGTGCAGTTGCGCCTAGAGCAGATGCGCAACGCCGACGGCCAGCCGGTGTTGGTGGCCGCAGGCAACCCGATGCGGGTGTGGATTCCGCTCGAAGAGCGCTATGCCGGTGCCCTGCTGGCGCGGGTGTTTGAAAACGC
>JAIESZ010000099.1 GCA_019745615.1 Burkholderiaceae bacterium | reverse complement strand
CCAAAGCGGTCATTGATGTCTTTGAAGTGGTCTAGGTCAAACAAGCACAGCCCCAAGGGCAAGTTTTGTTGCTGGCATAGCTGCAATTGTTGTTGCAAGATATGTTCACATTCGCGCCGGTTGAGCAAGCCTGTCAGGGCATCGTAGGATGCTTGCATTTGTAGTGCCTGCTCGGCGTGCTTGCGGTCGGTAATGTTTTGCACCATGCCCACTACCCGCGTGGGCTGGCCTTGGGCATCGCGTTCACAAACGCGACCTCGGTCATGCACCCACAGATAATGGCCGTTGCGGTTGCGCAGCCGGTATTCGGCCTCGTAGCGCTCTCGCAGGCCTTTGATATGCTCTTGCAGCGCCCGGCGCACCCGGCTGGCATCATCGGGGTGGACGTTGGTGGCCCAAGTCTCTAGCGTCGGTTTCATCTCGTGCGGGCCATAGCCCAACATGCGCTTGAGCTGGGGGCTAAAAAATACCTCGTTAGTGGGTAGGTTCCAGTCCCATAGGCCATCAGAAGCCTCGGTCAGGGCATAGCGCAACTGCACATCGCGGTTGTTCAGGTCTTGCTCTAGGGCTAGGCGTCGGCCAATGTCGCGTGCCACCGAGACAAAATATTCGCTACCCTCATGCGTAAAAGCGCTGGTGGCTACCTCTACCGGCACCTCAGCACCACTGCGGTGGCGGTGGCTGCCAATAAAAACAAACTGCCCTTGGGCCTCGCGAATGGCTTGGGCAATGCTGGCCCACTGCTCAATACCGATCACATCCTTTTGCAAACTCAGCACGGAATGTTGCACCACCTCCTCGCGCGCCAGCCCCACCTGCTGCAAGGCAGCGGCATTGCAGTCGAGGATGTTGGACGTTTGTGGGTCAATCAGGTACACCGCATCGGGCAGATGCTCAAACACCAACTGGTGCAAGAAGGTGGGCGTAGAAGTCTGCATAGTGTGGTTCTTTTTATCGGGCAGCTGGCCCGTGGGTGCGCGCAAGGCCCAATGTTAAGGCACAGGCTTTGTGTGCCCTCTCTTGAAATCCAGCAAAAAGCCCTTATCATTAGCACTCGACTGGCAAGAGTGCTAACAAGTCCCTGCCAGCGGAAGATTGGCCAGGCGTCTGCTCATGCAGGCACCGGTAGATAAAGTAAATTTTTTGACCCCTTCAGGAGATAGATCCATGAAACTTCGCCCCCTGCACGACCGTGTCATCGTCAAGCGCATCGAAAGCGAAACCAAAACAGCCTCCGGCATCTATATCCCTGACAACGCCGCCGAAAAGCCTGACCAAGGTGAAGTGCTGGCTGTTGGCCCCGGCAAGAAGAACGACAAGGGCGAAATCGGCACCATGAACGTCAAGGTCGGTGACCGCGTGCTGTTTGGCAAATACAGCGGCCAAACCGTCAAGGTCGATGGCAATGAACTGTTGGTCATGAAAGAAGACGACCTCTTCGCCGTGGTTGAAGCCTAAGCGCTTTGCGCACTGACCCCTGTTTTTAGAATTCTGGAGAAATACACATGGCAGCAAAAGACGTAGTTTTCGGTGGTGAAGCCCGTGCCCGTATGGTCGAGGGCGTTAACGTCCTGGCCAACGCCGTTAAAGTGACGCTCGGCCCCAAGGGCCGCAACGTGGTGCTGGAGCGCTCGTTCGGCGCTCCTACCGTGACCAAGGACGGTGTGTCCGTGGCCAAGGAAATCGAACTCAAAGACAAGCTGCAAAACATGGGCGCGCAGATGGTCAAGGAAGTCGCTTCCAAGACCTCTGACAACGCCGGTGACGGCACTACCACTGCTACCGTGCTGGCCCAAGCCATCGTGCGCGAAGGCATGAAGTACGTGGCCGCTGGCATGAACCCGATGGATCTGAAGCGCGGTATCGACAAGGCTGTTGAAGTCCTGATCGCTGAACTGAAGAAGGCTTCCAAGCCCACCACCACTTCCAAAGAAATCGCCCAAGTGGGTTCCATTTCTGCCAACTCTGACACCAGCATCGGCGAAATCATCGCCAATGCCATGGACAAAGTGGGCAAAGAAGGCGTGATCACCGTTGAAGACGGCAAGAGCCTGCAAAACGAACTCGACGTCGTTGAAGGTATGCAGTTTGACCGTGGCTACCTGTCGCCCTACTTCATCAACAACCCCGAAAAGCAAGCCGCGATTCTGGACAACCCCTTCGTGCTGCTGTTCGACAAGAAGATCAGCAACATCCGCGACCTGCTGCCCACACTGGAGCAAGTGGCTAAGGCTGGCCGTCCGCTGCTGATCGTGGCTGAAGACGTTGAAGGCGAAGCTCTGGCAACGCTGGTGGTTAACACTATCCGTGGCATCCTGAAGGTTGTGGCTGTTAAGGCCCCTGGCTTTGGCGACCGTCGCAAGGCTATGTTGGAAGACATCGCCATTCTGACTGGCGGCAAGGTCATTGCTGAAGAAGTCGGCCTGACTTTGGAAAAAGTCACGCTGGCCGATCTGGGCCAAGCCAAGACCATCGAAGTGGGCAAAGAAAACACCATCATCATCGACGGCCACGGCGCTGCCGCTGACATCGAAGCCCGCGTCAAGCAAATTCGCGTGCAAATCGAAGAAGCCACTTCCGACTACGACCGCGAAAAGCTGCAAGAGCGCGTAGCCAAGTTGGCTGGCGGTGTGGCCGTGATCAAGGTGGGCGCTGCCACCGAAGTCGAAATGAAGGAAAAGAAGGCCCGCGTTGAAGACGCCCTGCACGCTACCCGCGCTGCGGTGGAAGAAGGCATTGTGGCCGGTGGTGGCGTGGCTCTGCTGCGCGCTCGCCAAGCTGCTGGCACCATCAAGGGTGACAACACCGACCAAGACCACGG
>JAIESZ010000338.1 GCA_019745615.1 Burkholderiaceae bacterium | reverse complement strand
TCACCGCGCCGTTCGGCCAACGCGGCTAAATGCCGCCATGCACGTCGGCGCAGACTGGCATCTGGCAATTGTTGGCTGCATGGGGCCAACAATTGCTGCGCTTTGCCCCACAGCTGGCGCTGTAGGCAGGCCACACCGGCCAAGTATTGCAAGTGAACCTGCTGTGGCTGCGCTTGGGCGGCGGCCTCCATACGGGCCAGCCAAGGGTCATCCATGCCGTGCAGGCTGGCCTCTAGGGTGCCTACCAATTTGAGAACCAGTGCGTCGCTTAAGGTACTGGGGGGCTGCTGCAACAGCGGCCACACCGGCAGCAACCAGTGGCGCACTTGGGCCGCATCGCCCCCTAGAGCGCTCAGGCGCTGGGCGGCGTGGATGGCCAACTCTGGCATGGCCCGCTCGGTCGGTTCTAGTGTTTGCCAGACTTGTTGCAGTTGTATTGGGTCGTGGGCACCATCGATCAGTTCAGTAGCTAGCCCGCGCACGAGGCTTTGCCCAGCGGCGGGCGAGAACGCCCGGTGCTTGGCCAGCAACCGGGCTGTTTCTAGGGCTTCTTGCGTTTGCTCGGCGTGGCGCGTTGCTTGGAGCCGGGTGCGCAGTGCCAAGGTGCGCCGGGCAGCACCTTGGGGCAGTGCGGCCAGCCATTCGAGGGCGCTGCGGGCATCATGGTCTTCTAGCGCCCAGCGGGCAGCGCGCAGTTGTATACCCTCGCGCAGTACCAAATCATGGCTGCTGCCGTAGGCCGGGGCGTGTTCTAGGGCACGCTGCAAATGTTGCTCACGCTGCCGGTGGTCTTGCAGGGCTTGGGAGTCTTCGGCGGCGATCAGGTGGGCTAAGGCGCGCAGTGCATGGGCGTGGGGGAGTATCTCGCCCGCTTGGGTCAGGGCGGCCTCTTGCGCCAGTGCCAGCAAGGCCGCTTTGCGCGAGCGCAAAAAGCGCCCGGCCATCCATTCGGCCAGTGCCTCTAGCAAGGCTGCGTGCATAGCCCGCTCTTTTTGTTGCAAGCGCCAGCGCTGGGCTTGGCGCGGCAGAGCCAGTAGCGCGGCCAAACCGCGCAGGGCGGCATACAGCGTGGCAAAACCCAGCGCCAACAGCAGCAGCACCAGATTGAGCGATAAATCGAGCCGATAAGGCGGCCAGAACAAGGTGACGGTGCCTTGGTTGTTGCCAGCAAACAAGGCCGACGCCACAGCAACGGCAAAAAGGGCCAAAAGCCAGAGGGCGGCACGCATGGGCTGTAGCTGCTTTCTGGCCGGTGTTAGCGGCCCGCTGCCGCGCTACCGAGGGCGGCAAAGGTTTCATCCAGGCGCGGCAGCTCGGTTTGCTTCATGTGCGTCTGTACCTGTTGCAGGGTAGTGGCGGCATTTTGCGTGCGCCGCGAGGCCGGATCGAAGTATTTATGAATGGCTGCGCTGGCCGCAGACAGATCGGCGCGGGCCGATTCAAACTGGCGCGCTAGCACGCCCAAACGGGCATTGAGCAGCTTGAGCTTGAGGTTTTCGCGCAGAAAAAAGGCTTGTTCTGGGGCCAGCAAAATGGCTTCGGGCTGGTCAATGCGGCTGACACGTACCAAACTGCGCACCTCATCCCACACCACCTCGCCACCGCGCAGCAAGGCGCTTTGCCACCAAGGCTGATCGGGCAAGGGGGCTGCGTTATCGGGGGGTGTATTGCTACGCGCTTGTAAGCGGCGGGTGGCAGCAGCTTGCGCTACGGCATTGTGCAGCGGCAGCTCATCGACTTGGTGTACTAGCTCATCAAGCCGAGCCAACAAGCCAGCAGTATCGGCCACCGTGGCGGTTCTCAGGCGCTCTAGGTCGTGGCCCATAGCACGCTGTAGGGGCAGCAAGCGCGGCTGGGCGGCGCGCTCAATGCGCTGCTGCGCACTCTTGAGTGACACCACCAGCGGCTCCAGATGGCCGGTAAATTGTGCTTGTTGCTGGGCTAGGCGCAGGGCGGCCTCAATATCCACCACCAGGGTTTCATCGCGTGAGCGCGAGACACTGCGCATCAACTCTTCTAATTGGCCGCGCTGCAAGGCCACCTCGTTGAGGCGGGTTTCAGCCACCGTCAGGCGGGTGGCGGTGTCGCTGGTTTGCTCTTGGGCTTCGCGGGCCAAGGTGCGGGCTTCTACCGCTTGGGTGCCCGCATCGGCACTCTGCCGGGCCAGTTGTTCTTGGATGGTACTGAGCTTTTGCCAGAGCAAAACACTACTGGTCAAACCAACAGCGGCCAAAACGGCCACGGCAGTCAAGCTGTAGGCCCACAGTTTGCCCGTGCCACCGGGCACGGCAGCCTCTGATGCTACCGCAGCCCCCGTGGGTGGCACTGGGGCTGCGGCAGACGGGTCGGAAGAAGGCGCAGGACTCATGGCATGGATTCTATCGAGCCAGCCACATCCTTGAGGGCCGGGCGGCATTGCGCCACGGTGCCAAAGCCCAGTGTCTGTGCCGCTGCGGCAATGCGCGGGTGTGTTGCCAGTGCGTGGGCTTGTTGCCAAATTTGTGTGGGTAGCAGGGTGTGCAGATGCGCGATGGCTTGCGAGCTGCTGAATAGCCACAGCGAGCCATCACTGGCGGCCTGCACGGCCAACGCCTGCTCTGCGGCAGTCCAAACGGGTGCGCTGCGCTGGTAGGCTACCACTTTGTCCACTACGGCCCCCTGTTGCTGCAATTGCTGCGCCAGCCAATCGCGGCCTGAGCCTTCGCGGCTGCCTTCTTGATCGCTGCCGCGCACAATCAGTATCCGGCTGCTGGGCTGGACTTGCGGGTGCACTTGGCTCCAGAGTGCTTCAGAATCAAACTGGGGTGCATCGGCAGCA
>JAIESZ010000096.1 GCA_019745615.1 Burkholderiaceae bacterium | reverse complement strand
GGATAAGAGGCTCGAACTCTCGACCTATACCTTGGCAAGGTATCGCTCTACCAACTGAGCTAATCCCGCATAAAGCAATAATCCTACGATTGCTGCAATCCAATTATTATAGCGCAGTTTTTTGGTTCTGCACAAATTTCAGTGCTTGACCGGTGTTTTTCTGGTCTTAGTTGGGGCTGGGGCCGGGGTAGCCACAGCTGCTACCACCGCGCTGGCCGGTGCTTTCGCGGCTGCGGCAGCTTGCGCTTGCACTTGCTCTTCAGTCAGGGGCACAGGCTGGCGCTCTAGGGCAATTTCTAGCACCTTGTCGATCCATTTCACGGGCACGATTTCTAGGCCGCTTTTGACGTTGTCAGGGATCTCTTGCAAGTCCTTAACATTCTCTTCGGGGATGAGCACCGTCTTGATGCCACCGCGCAAAGCGGCCAGCAGTTTTTCTTTCAGGCCACCAATGGCCGTGACTTCGCCGCGCAAGGTGATCTCGCCGGTCATGGCGACATCGCCGCGCACTGGAATACCCGTCAATGCCGAGACAAAGGCCGTGGTCATGGCGGCACCCGCGCTAGGGCCATCTTTGGGGGTAGCACCATCGGGCACGTGGATATGGACGTCCTTCTTTTCAAAGGCTTCGTCCAAAATACCCAAGGCGCGGGCGCGGCTGCGCACGACGGTGCGGGCTGTCTCTACCGATTCCTTCATCACATCGCCCAGCGAGCCGGTGCGGGTAATGACGCCCTTGCCGGGCATGGTGGCCGCTTCGATGGTGAGCAAATCACCGCCCACCTCTGTCCATGCCAAGCCAACGACCTGACCGACTTGGTTTTGCTGCTCGGCACGGCCATAGCTGTATTTGCGCACGCCCAGATAATCGGGCAGATTGTCTGCGCCCACCACCACCGGGGCTTGCAACTGTTTGAGCTGCAAACCCTTAATGACTTTGCGGCAGATTTTGGACAGTTCGCGCTCTAGCGAGCGCACGCCCGCCTCACGGGTGTAGTAGCGCACGATGTCGCGCACGGCAGATTCGTCGATGCGCAGTTCGTCGGCCTTGACACCATTGTTGGTGAACTGCTTAGGAACCAAGTATTTGGTGGCGATGTTGGTTTTTTCGTCTTCGGTATAACCCGACAGGCGAATGACTTCCATGCGGTCGAGCAGCGCCGGAGGGATGTTCATGGAGTTCGAGGTGGCGACAAACATGACATCGCTCAGATCGAAATCCACTTCGACATAGTGGTCGGCAAATTTGCTGTTCTGCTCTGGGTCGAGCACTTCAAGCAGTGCGCTGGACGGATCACCCCGAAAATCGGTGCCCAGCTTGTCGATTTCATCGAGCAGAAACAGCGGGTTGCGTGCGCCAGCCTTGCTCAGGCTTTGCAACACTTTGCCCGGCATGGCTCCAATGTAGGTGCGGCGGTGGCCGCGAATCTCGGCTTCATCGCGCATACCGCCCAAGGCCATGCGCACATACTTGCGCCCGGTGGCCTTGGCAATGGATTGCCCCAGCGAGGTTTTGCCCACGCCAGGAGGCCCAACCAAGCACAAAATGGGGGCCTTAACTTTGTCCACGCGCTGCTGCACTGCAAGGTATTCCAAAATGCGGTCTTTGACTTTGTCGAGGCCGTAATGGTCTTCGTTGAGCACGGTTTCGGCATGGCCCAAGTCGTGCTTGACCTTGGTTTTTTTGCTCCAAGGCAAGCCCACCAGCACGTCAATGTAGTTGCGTACCACGGTGGCTTCTGCCGACATAGGCGACATTAGCTTGAGCTTTTTCAGCTCGTTCTCGGCTTTTTTGCGCGCTTCCAGCGGCATTTTGGCCAAGCGGATTTTTTTGTCCAGTTCTTCCAGATCAGCCCCGTCTTCGCCTTCGCCCAATTCTTTTTGAATGGCTTTGACTTGCTCGTTCAGGTAAAAATCGCGCTGGTTTTTTTCCATCTGGCGCTTGACGCGGCCCCGGATTTTTTTATCCACATTCAGGATATCGACTTCGCGGTCAAGTTGCTCAAACAGGTTTTCTAGCCGATCCTTGATGTCGGACAGGTCTAGCACGGCTTGCTTGTTTTCCAGCTTGAGTGGCAGATGGGCAGCGATGGTATCGACCAAGCGGCCTGGATCTTCAATGCTGGAGATGGAGGTGAGGATTTCGGGCGGGATTTTTTTGTTCAGCTTGACGTACTGGTCAAACTGCTGCATCACCGCACGGCGCAAGGCTTCGATCTCGCTGGGTTTGCCAGCCGTTAGTTCCAGTTCTACCGGCAGGATAGTGGCGGAGAAATGGGTTTGCGCATCGGCAATTTCTTTCACCAAGGCACGCTGTTGGCCTTCGACCAGCACCTTGACGGTGCCATCGGGCAATTTCAGCATTTGCAGGATGGTAGAAATGCAGCCCACATCAAACATATCGCTGACCGATGGCTCATCTTTGGCCGCCGCTTTTTGCGCCACCAGCATGATGCGCCGGTCGGCCTCCATCGCCAGTTCTAGGGCTTTAATGCTTTTGGGTCTGCCGACAAACAGCGGTATGACCATGTGGGGAAAAACCACCACGTCGCGCAGCGGCAACAGAGGCAGATCAATCGGGAGGGCAGGCAAGAGGGTGTGTCCGGACATGGGAATTCTCATGAAACTGGATAGAAGATGGCCCGCAGACTGGGGTTTTTAACCCGCCAGCGTGGCGATAGCAGCACAAACGCCAACCTGCTGTGTGAGAAACAGGTTGGCTCTTGAGAGCTTAGGCTTGCTTGGCCGCCTCGCGGTACACCAGCAGCGGGGGCTTGCTTTCTTCGATCGTGGACTCTTCGACCAC
>JAIESZ010000123.1 GCA_019745615.1 Burkholderiaceae bacterium | reverse complement strand
GGCCACGAGGTGGCCGTGGGGCAAAGAACCCTGCAATACAACAACACCAACCGGCTGGTAAAAAACCCAGACTGGGATATTGGACTGCAAAAAACGGGCTACATCGCCGAGGCAGGCCGCTGCTTGGTGATGCAGACCAAGGTAGCTGGGCGCAAACTCATCATGGTGTTTTTGGATTCTGCGGGCAAATACAGCCGTCTAGGCGATGCCGAGCGGGTGCGCAACTGGGTTGAAGCGCGCCAGCACAGCCTGCACTCGGCAGCTAATCGAACCCAACTCCAAGCGCTCAACCGCTAAAGGCGCTGGCGGGCAGTTATTCAGTGCTGCCCGCCTTGTTGTAGCCCAAGGCGGTTGATATTTTCTGCGCTGTGGCTTGGAGTTTAGACAGCCAGCCCTCATCGAGCCGGTCGGCGGGGGCAGAGATAGACAGGCCCGCTAGTAGTTTGCCTTGGTCGTCGTAAACCCCGGCGGCCATGCAGCGCACGCCCAGTTCTAGCTCTTCGTTATCACGGGCTACGCCCGATTGGCGCGCCTTGTTGAGTTCGCGCTCTAGCACTGCAAATTGCGTGATGCTGTTGTGTGTGTGCCCCGGCAAACCGGTGCGGGTGGCATAGTTGCGTACTTGCTGGATGTCATCGGCAGCCAAAAACAGCTTGCCGGTAGAGGTCAGGTGCAAGGGAGCCCGGCCCCCAATGGCGCGCACCACCTGCATCCCTGAGCGCTCGCTGTAGGTGCGCTCGACATACACGATCTCATCGCCTTGGCGCATACTTAGGTTGACCGGCTGCTGGATGAGCTTGTGCAGGTCGCGCATCGGGATCAGTGCGGCATCGCGCACATTGAGCCGCCCTTTGACCAAATTGCCCAGCTCTAGCAGGCGCATACCGAGGCGGTAGCTGCCCGATTCGGGGCGATCGACAAAGCGGCCTGTGGCCAGATCGTTGAGGATGCGGTGGGTAGTGGAGGGGTGTAACCCCGATTTTTCGCTGATTTCTTTGAGCGAGATGGCTTCTTCGCGTGAGGCCAAGATGTCAATCAGCGTGAACATGCGTTCAATGACCTGAACGCTGGGTTTGGGGGGAAGGGCAGAATCTTTTTTCTTCATTGAGAGCGCAGCGTACTGGATGCGCCTATTTTACTTGGTGGAATTTGGCGGTTTGGGCCGTTGCCAGCGCTGGTTTTGCAATACTTCGTGCGGCAGGTAGGTGGATTTGTAGCTCATTTTGGGGCTGTCGGCAATCCAGTAGCCTAGATACACATAATCCATGTCTTGCAGGCGGGCTTGTTCAATTTGCCACAAAACGTTGTAGGTACCGTAGCTGCACCGGGGTTCGGGCTCATAAAAAGTGTAAACCGCCGAGAGGCCATCGTCGAGCAAGTCGAGGATAGAGACCATTTTGAGCACGCCATCGGGGTGCTGGTCTGACGGTTCACGAAACTCCACCAACCGGGTATCGACGCGGCTTTGCAGCAGAAACTGGCTGTATTGGTCAATGCTGTCTTGGTCCATGCCGCCACCGGCGTGGCGGGCTTGCTGGTAACGCAGGTAGAGCGCATAGTGTTCGGGCACAAAACCCGGCGCTAGTACGCGCGCTTGCAGATGGGCATGGCGGGCTAAGGCGCGGCGTTGGCTGCGGTCGGGCGTAAATTCTTGTACCAGCACCCGCAGTGGCATACAGGCTTGGCAGCCATCGCAGTGTGGGCGGTAAGTAAACATGCCACTGCGCCGAAAGCCCAAGCGCACCAACTCCGAAAAGGTGTCACTGCGCACCAGATGGCCCGGCGTAGCTACCTGCGAGCGGGCCTGCCGATCCGCCAGATAGCTGCACGGATAAGGAGCCGTAGCATAAAACTGCAATGTCTGGGGGGGGAGATCGTAGGGTTGCGTCATGCTGTGGCAGCGGCGGGCGACAGAAGAGCATCCCAGTATAGGGGCGTGAATTGCCAGTGCATGGCGCTTTGTTGCTGGGCCTGTGCCAGATGTTGCAGAAAATGAGCGCGTGGTATTTCGTGGGCACCCAAAGAGGCCAGATGGCGCGTGTTTTGTTGGCAGTCAATCAAGGCCGCACCGTGGTAGCGACATAAGCCTACCAATGCGGCCAGTGCGATTTTGGACGCGTCGGTTTGGTGGGCAAACATCGATTCACCAAATACGGCCTGCCCGATCGCGACGCAATACAGGCCGCCGACCAGTTGGCTGCCCACCCAAGTCTCGACGCTGTGGGCGTAGCCTGCTGCATGGAGTTCTTGGTAGGCACTGTGCATGGCAGGCACGATCCACGTACCGGGCTGGCCGGAGCGCGGGGTGCTGGCACAGGCTTGCATCACGGTGCTAAAGGCGCTGTCGATGCGTATCTCGCAGTGGGCACTGGCGCGAAATTTCTCTAGGGTGCGCCGCAGTGAGCGGTGCAGGCGAAACCGTGCCACAGGCAGCACCATGCGCGGGTCGGGTGTCCACCACAGGATGGGCTGTCCGGCACTGAACCATGGAAAAATACCGTTGCGGTAGGCGCGCAGCAGGTGCGGCTTGTCCAAGGCACCGCCTGCGGCCAATAGGCCGGGGGCTGGAGAGTCTTGGCCCCAAGCGGCTTCGGGGGCAGGAAACGGCTCGTTGGGTGCCAGCCAAAGCAGATCAGAGGGCATGGTGTGGTGTTGATACAGGCGGGTGATTGTCGTGCCTACGGCATTTGTATGCAAACAGAGGGTGTCTGGTGATTGCACAGGGGTATAGGTCACGCAGTTGCCAAGACCACAGCCTAAAATTGCCTAGAGTGCAATTGAGATAGAGTTGA
>JAIESZ010000364.1 GCA_019745615.1 Burkholderiaceae bacterium | reverse complement strand
CCGCTCACGCACCGCGACCATGCGCAAAGCTGCACCTTTGTCACCGGGCACCTCAAAGACCATACGGTAGATTTGAATTGGCAAACGCTGGCGCAACCGAACCAGACCGTGGTGATCTATATGGGCATTACCGGGCTGGCCACCATTGCCCGTGAGTTGCAAGCGGCAGGGCTGGCCGCTGACACCCCAGCCGCCCTGATCTACAAAGCCACTTGGCCGCAACAGGCCATTTACACCACCACCGTGGCCGAGTTGGACGCCACTGCCCGCCACTACGGTATCAAGCCGCCCACGCTGCTGGTGATTGGCACCGTGGTTTCCTTGATTCCGCCTTCTGCACTCGGTGCAGAATCGCAGCATGGATGATATTGTTCAACAAGCTTTGGCCAAATGGCCCCATGTGCCCCACTGCTATGGTTGGTTAGGATTGGATGCGCGTGGGCGCTGGTTTATGCGCGACGATGCCGCCCAAGCCCTCGGCCCGTTTGTGCAGAGCAAAGGCTCGCTGTTGCAACACGAGAAACTGATCGAGTTCATTGGCCGCAATTACGAGGCCGACGCTTTGGGGCAATGGTTCTTTCAGAACGGCCCGCAGCGCGTGTATGTGGAGTTGGAATGCACGCCGTGGGTTTGGCGTTTGCAGCCCGACCTGAGCGTGCGCAGCCACACCGGGCGTTTGGCCGAGCCGCAAGCCTGCCTGCTCGATGAAGAAGGCAAAGTCTATCTGGTGACCGATTTGGGCCTAGGGCTGGTGCATACCCAAGATGTGGCTGCACTGGCAGAAGCCCTAGAGCAATGGCAATGGGAGCCGCTACCAGTCCAAGCCGCCGAATTGCCGCAGCGCTATGGCTTTGTGCGCAGCCCCGTTACGCCCGCTTGAGCTGTATTTTTTGAAGGACGATGAGATGAGCATTGCCGGACAATTTGTGGTCGTACCCGTCGATGTATTGCGCCAGCATTTGGCGGGGCAACAAGATTTGTGTTCCTTTGTCCATGGCGAATTGCCGGGCCAGCCCCCCTTGGTGTTGGACATCGGAGACCACTGGCACGGTGTCAATGCGCTTTGCGATGCACTTGATATTGCCTACGTGACGGGCGAGCACGACATCGCGCTGGACTGCTGCGAAAGTGCTTTCTGGGTGTCAGAAACCCGTGTTCCGTTGATTGCCCATCAGCTCCAAGACGTATCTGCCGAGGATGTGCAGTCGGCCCTGAGCACCCTAGATTACGACAGCCTCTACCACGGGGACTATTTGCAAGAGCACCCGCAAGAACTGGCCGATACCTTCCGCCAGATTGCCACGCTCTATGAAAAAGCGAGTCAATCGGCCCAAGCCGTTTTGTTCATGATCTGCTGATCTGTGCAGCGACTGCTGCCCTGCCTGCCCTGTTCTACATCGGTCAAATAAAGGTGGCTGTGGAGACGCCAAAGCGCTCGCTCAGTGCCCGTACTTGCCGAAGGTTGAGTTCGCGCTTGCCAGCCAAAATTTCGGACACTACACCCTGACTGCCAATGTCAGAGAGGTCACTTTGTCTCAAACCATGCTGTTCCATCAGGAACTTGAGGGCTTGCACACCCGTGGTCTGGGGCAGTGGGTGGTGCTCGTCTTCGTAGTCCTCAATCAAATCACCAACGATGTCCACTAGCCCCATAGCGGGATGGTTCTCGTCTCCTTGGGTTTCTTCGAGCAGGGCGTCGAGCATTTCGCTCATCCGTGCGTAGTGCACCTCGTCACGGATCGGGGCGATATCAGTCGCCGTGCGGAACTGCTCCCACACTGGCAGCAAGCGCTTCATATCGATGCGTGCGTTCATGCTTTCCAAGCTCCTTTGTCGTAGTCCCTGTGGGTCAGCACCGCCTTGATGTACAAGATCTGCTTCTCAAACCGGATGTAGGCGATCAGGCGGTACTTGTTGCCGCTGATATCAAACACGACCAACTCGCCAACCTTGTCTATCGTATTGAAGGTGGCTTTCAGTTCTGCCCAGTTCACGAACCGGTTTTTTTCAATCACCCGCCGCCAGCCCTGCAAGGAGGCTTCAGCCTGCGGGTGATCTACAGCGAAGGCCCGCAAGGCACTATTGCTGATGATTTTCATGAATCAATTTTATCTCTAATTGAGATAAAGTATGATTGTCTTGCAGAAGAAATTCCCACCATTCATGCCGATGGGGGACATCAACCCTCAGGCCAGCGGCAGCTGAATTCGCAACACGGCTTCTATCTCAGGCAACCGCGCCCGCACCGCTTCTTCCTGCTCTAGCGTCCGCTCGCGCTGCGCGACTGCCCAGACCGGGGCCGGAAAATGGCTGTCCCAATCAAACCGGGCAATCACATGCCAATGCAGGTGCGGCACCATATTGCCCAGTGCCGCCAGATTGATTTTGGTTGGCTGCAATTGCTGGCGCAGCGTGCGCTCCACCGTAGTCACTACCTCTAGGCAATGCAGGCGCTCAAAGGTGGAAAGATCTGACAGTTCGGGCAGGTGCGAGTTCCACACCACCCGGTAAAAGGCCGGAAAGCCCGGCTCATCGGCGCGAATGACGCGCAAACGCTCATTGCGCCAGACCACCGCACCGCCATCTTGGCTGCACAGCGCACAGCTGGGCTGAAACACTGGGGGCCGGGAGGGTGGTACGGTGGACATGGCGCGTTCGGTCATACTAAAACTCTTTCTATACCGCCCTGATTGGCTTTGGCCACATACTCGGGCAACCAGTTTTCGCCCAGCAGTTCGCGGGCCATTTCAATCACGATGTAATCGGCTTCGAGCAGGCCGTTTTGCAGGTC
>JAIESZ010000333.1 GCA_019745615.1 Burkholderiaceae bacterium | reverse complement strand
GAAGGCATGTTGTTCGATATTGAAGCGCGCATTGTTCGCAGCCAGATTTTGGCTGGTGAGCCGCGTATTGATGGCCGCGACACCCGTACCGTACGCCCCATCGAAATTCGCAACAGCGTGTTGCCACGTACCCACGGCTCTAGCCTGTTCACCCGTGGTGAAACCCAAGCACTGGTGGTCACCACCTTGGGCACCGAGCGCGACGCACAGCGCATTGACGCTCTGGCTGGTGAATACGAAGACCGCTTCATGCTGCACTACAACATGCCTCCCTTTGCCACTGGTGAAGTGGGCCGCATGGGCAGCACCAAGCGCCGTGAAGTCGGTCATGGCCGGTTGGCCAAGCGCGCGCTGGTTGCCGTGCTGCCCAACAAGGAAGAGTTTCCGTACACCATGCGCGTGGTGTCTGAAATCACCGAGTCCAATGGCTCCTCTTCGATGGCCTCAGTCTGTGGCGGTTGTCTGTCTTTGATGGATGCAGGTGTACCCATGAAGGCGCACGTCGCCGGTATTGCGATGGGCCTGATTAAAGAGGACAACCGCTTTGCCGTCCTGACCGACATCTTAGGCGATGAAGACCATCTCGGCGATATGGACTTTAAGGTCGCTGGTACCACTGCCGGTATCACTGCCTTGCAAATGGATATCAAAATCCAAGGTATCACCAAAGAAATCATGCAGGTCGCGCTGGCCCAAGCCAAAGAAGCGCGCCTGCACATCTTGGGCAAGATGCAGGAAGCTGTGGGCGAGGCACGCACCGAAGTGTCTAGCTTTGCCCCCAAGCTCTACACCATGAAGATCAATCCCGAAAAAATTCGGGATGTGATTGGCAAGGGCGGCTCCGTCATCCGTGCTCTGACCGAAGAAACTGGTTGCCAGATCAACATCGAAGAAGATGGCACTATCACGATTGCTGCTGCCGAGGCATCTAAGGCCGACGAAGCCAAGCGCCGTATCGAGCAAATCACCGCTGAAGTCGAAATTGGCAAGATTTATGAAGGCCCAGTAACCAAAATTTTGGACTTTGGTGCTTTGATTAATCTGTTGCCCGGCAAGGATGGTTTGTTGCACATCAGCCAGATTGCCCACGAGCGCGTTGAGCGCGTCAGTGACTATCTGCAAGAAGGCCAAATCGTCAAGGTCAAGGTGATGGAAACCGACGAAAAAGGCCGCATCAAACTGTCCATGAAGGTGCTGACTGATCGTCCCGCCTATACTCCTGACCGTGGTGATCGTGCCGAGCGAGGTAGTGAGCGTACAGAACGCAACGAGCGCCGTGAAGCACCGGTGGCCCGCGAGCACGAGCAGGCACCTGCTATTCAGGCCCCTGCGCAAGAACCGCAGGTCTGATGAGCTCAGTGGCCGACTTCTCTTTTGGCATATTGTTTTCACGCAGTGAACAGTAAACATGAATAAAAAACTGATCGCAGGCAACTGGAAAATGAATGGCAGCCTGGCTGCTAATGATGCGCTGGTGCGTGCTCTGTTGGCTGGTCTGGCTGAAGCGCCCCCAGTGTGTGATGTGGCGTTGGCAGTGCCAGCGCCCTATCTGGCCCAGTTGCAATCCTTACTGGCCGGTGCGCCCTTGGCGCTGGCCGCACAGGATGTATCAGCCCATGAGGCAGGAGCCTACACCGGAGAAGTATCCGCCACCATGCTGCGCGACTTTGGTTCGCGTTATGTCTTGGTGGGGCATTCTGAGCGCCGCCAGTACCATGCAGAGACCGATCAAGTGGTCGCCTTAAAAGCACAGCGTGCTTTAGCGGCAGGTATTACGCCTATCGTTTGTGTGGGTGAGACCTTGGCTGAGCGTGAGGCGGGTCAAACCGATACCGTAGTCAAGCGCCAGTTGGCTGCAGTCATTCACCTCAATGGTCACTGCATCAGTGAGGTGGTGGTAGCTTACGAGCCGGTGTGGGCGATTGGCACGGGAAAAACAGCTTCGCCTGAGCAGGCACAGCAGGTTCATGCTGTGCTGCGCGCTCAACTAGCCGCTGCCAGTGACAAGGCTGCGCGCATTCGTCTGCTCTACGGCGGTAGCATGAATGCGGCTAATGCTGCTGAGTTGCTGGCCCAGCCAGACATTGATGGTGGCTTGGTGGGCGGTGCTTCCCTCAAGGCCGCAGACTTTCTGCAAATTGTGGCAGCTGCGCAATCCCACTGAGTGGGGCGCAAGCCACGGGCAACCAAACTAGGAGTTCATGGTAATGAGTGTGTTGGTGAATGTAATTCTGGGCGTGCAGATGCTGGCTGCGCTGGGCATGATTGGTCTGATCCTCATCCAGCATGGCAAGGGTGCAGACATGGGTGCTGCCTTTGGCAGTGGCGGCTCTGGCAGCTTGTTTGGTGCCAGTGGCAGTGCCAATTTCCTCTCGCGTACGACAGCGGGCTTGGCTGCGGCGTTCTTTGTCTGTACCTTGGCGCTGGCCTACTTTGGCAACGTGCGTCCAGCCAGTTCGGGTAGCGTCCTAGAAGGCACAGCTACAGCCATTCCTAGCGCTGTTACTGTCCCTGCACCAGTGCCGGCGGTACCCGCACCTGAGGGGGCAGCACAGATTCCTGCAAAATAATTCCATTCTTGGGCTTTTCAAGTCCAAGAAGCAAATTTTTTCAGGTTAGAATTCGGCACTGTCTAGGCTAGCAAACAATAAGTTCCTCAAGCTATCCCAGGCAATGCAAAAAAAGCCGTCGTGGTGAAATTGGTAGACACGCTATCTTGAGGGGGTAGTGGCGAAAGCTGTGCGAGTTCGAGTCTCGCCGACGGCACCAAACAAAA
>JAIESZ010000357.1 GCA_019745615.1 Burkholderiaceae bacterium | reverse complement strand
ACGGTGAAGCGGCAGAAGCGCTTGCGCTTGAACAGCAGCGATTGGGTATTGCGCTTGGGGCGCTTGTCTTTGTTGAATTTCTTGAACGTGGCCATTGCGGACCTCTTGAAAATTAGTTTTGTTGAATATCCTGAACGTGCAGCACCACATGCCTGCCGTTGCGCGGAGTAGCTAAAAAACCGCTGAACTGCCAGAGGCTACCTACAGGCTGCCGAGCCAATTGCTCGGCCAAGGTGCCAAAGGCCACAGCCTTCATGCTGGCCTTGACTTCGCGGGGCTGACCGGCCTCTTGCTGTTGCGAGCTGTGCTCCAGACGCAGGGCAATGGCGGGCAGTCCGGCAGGCGTGAATCGCAAAGGCTCGGCCTCGGCGATACAAGCAGTCAGGGCGACGCGGTTTTCCACTCCGGTGGCAGGCGTAGGGCTTAGCGCTCTGTGCGCTCTGCGCGGTCTGGACGCTCAGCGCGTTCACCAGCAGCAGCGTATTCGGCTTGGCTGGCTTTGCGGGCTTCTTCGCGCTCAACGGTCTTCATCATCGAAGAGGGGCCGGTTTCAGCCTTCTTCTTTTGCACGGTGAGGTGACGCAGCACGGCATCGTTGAACTTGAAGGCGTGCTCCAGTTCGGCCATCACAGCTTGGTCAGCTTCGATGTTGACGCACAGGTAGTGGGCCTTGGCCAGCTTGTTGATCAGGTAAGCCAGTTGACGGCGGCCCCAATCTTCAACACGGTGAACTTGACCGCCGCCAGCGACGATCATGCCCTTGTAACGTTCGAGCATGGCAGGAACCTGCTCGCTTTGATCCGGGTGGATCAACAAAATGATTTCGTAATGACGCATGCATACTCCTTCTGGATGAGAACCACCTGCTGCGCCTGTAGCAGTGTGGCAAGGCAAAACCGAAGATTATAGCCCTAGGCCAGCGCGCCTGTACACTTGGCAAGCCATTCTGCCCAATTTGGGGTAGGTAGCCCAACACTGTGATGCGCCTCTGCCCTTGAAACCGGTGGTAAGCGCCCCATCTGTGCAGGGCACACTGTTTCATCAGTTTCTTCTACCAGAGTTTCCGACATGTCTGAAAACCACACTTCTGCTCCTGCCGTAGCCCCCGCTCCCGAAGATATCGAGGCCGCGCTGGCCGCCAATGCCTCTGACGAGATGGCGCGTTTGCAGTCCGAGCTGGCTGAACTCAAGGCCAAGAGCGCCGATTTGGCCGACCAGTTTTTGCGCGCCAAAGCCGAAGCTGAAAACGCCCGCCGCCGCGCTGAAGAAGAGATTGCCAAAGCACGCAAGTTTGGTATTGAGGGCTTTGCTGAGAGCCTGCTGCCAGTCTGCGATAGTTTGGACGCCGCACTGGGACTGCCCAACGCCACGGCGCAGCAGTTGCGCGAAGGCTCGGATGCCACCTTGCGCCAATTGACTGCCGCGCTAGAGCGCAACAAGGTGGTAGCCATCAACCCCCCAGCGGGCGAAAAGTTCAACCCCAACTTCCATCAAGCCATTAGCGTCGTTCCGGCGGAACAGGAGCCTAATACGGTGGTGGCGGTGTTGCAAAAGGGTTATGTGATTGCTGACCGCATCTTGCGCCCGGCATTGGTCACCGTCACGGCACCCAAATAAAAAAAGTGGGCCTGCCCGGCTTGAAGCCTTGTCAACAGGCCACACGTTAGACGCATTCAATAATTTTACTTAGATCGCGGAGAGAGAAATCATGGCAAAAATCATCGGTATCGACTTGGGCACCACCAATAGCTGTGTTGCCATCATGGACGGCAACACCACCCGGGTGATTGAAAACAGCGAAGGCGCGCGCACTACGCCTTCCATCATTGCCTACCAAGAAGATGGCGAGATTCTGGTCGGTGCTTCGGCCAAGCGCCAAGCCGTCACCAACCCCAAAAACACCATTTACGCTGCCAAGCGCCTGATCGGCCGCAAGTTTGACGAGAAAGAAGTGCAAAAGGACATCGACCTGATGCCCTTCACCATTGCACGCGCCGACAACGGCGACGCTTGGGTCGAAGTGCGCGGTCAAAAGCTGGCCCCGCCCCAAATCAGCGCCGAAGTGCTGCGCAAGATGAAGAAAACCGCCGAAGACTACCTCGGCGAAACCGTGACTGAAGCCGTGATTACGGTGCCAGCTTACTTTAACGACGCACAGCGCCAAGCCACCAAAGACGCTGGTCGCATTGCAGGCTTGGACGTTAAGCGCATCATCAACGAGCCTACCGCCGCAGCGCTGGCCTTTGGTTTGGACAAAACCGAAAAGGGCGACCGCAAAATTGCCGTGTACGACTTGGGCGGCGGCACTTTTGACGTCTCGATCATTGAAATTGCTGATGTTGATGGCGAAAAGCAGTTTGAAGTGCTGTCCACCAACGGTGACACCTTCTTGGGCGGTGAAGACTTTGACCAACGCATCATCGACTTCATCATTGCTGAGTTCAAGCGCGACCAAGGCGTCGATCTGTCGCGTGACGTGCTGGCCCTGCAACGCCTGAAAGAAGCAGCAGAAAAGGCCAAAATCGAGCTGTCTAACTCGGCAGCCACCGACATCAATCTGCCCTACATTACCGCCGATGCCTCTGGCCCTAAGCATCTGAACATCAAGCTGACCCGCTCCAAGCTGGAACAGTTGGTGGAAGAGCTGATTGAGCGCACGATGGCTCCTTGCCGCATGGCTATTAAAGATGCAGGCATCAACGTTGCCGACATCCAAGACGTGATTTTGGTCGGCGGCATGAGCCGTATGCCCAAGGTGCAAGAGAAGGT
>JAIESZ010000237.1 GCA_019745615.1 Burkholderiaceae bacterium | reverse complement strand
TGGTAGCCATCGGCAATGGCCCGGCCCGAAGGCGCATCAATGAACGGGAAATCCTCCACCACGCCTAAGTGCAAGGATTTCATGCGCAAAATGACCCCAGCCAGCGAACTGCGCAAAATTTCCGGGTCAGTAAAGCGTGGACGGCCCGAAAAATCTTGCTCGTTGTACAGGCGGATGCAAATGCCGTTAGCCACGCGGCCACAACGGCCCGCCCGCTGATTCGCGGCGGCTTGGCTGATCGGCTCCACCAGCAATTGCTCGACCTTGCTGCGCAGGCTGTAGCGTTTGACACGCGCTGTGCCCGCGTCAATTACATAGCGGATGCCCGGCACTGTGAGAGAGGTTTCGGCCACGTTGGTAGCCAAAATGATGCGCCGCCCGGTGTGGCCGTCAAAAATCCGGTCTTGCTCGGCTTGGCTGAGGCGGGCAAACAGCGGCAGCACCTCGGCGCTGCGTGTGACGGGATGGTGGGCCAAGTGCTTGCGCAGGTGGTCGGCGGCCTCGCGGATTTCGCGTTCGCCGGGCAAAAACACCAGAATATCCCCACCGGCATTGCCTTGCCAGAGTTCATCCACGCCATCGGCAATGGCATCGTTGAGGCTGTAATCGCGGCTTTCTTCGAAAGGCCGCCAGCGCTGCTCTACCGGAAAGGTACGCCCCGACACCA
The DNA here is from genome assembly GCA_019745615.1 of Burkholderiaceae bacterium. Classification (GTDB taxonomy): domain Bacteria; phylum Pseudomonadota; class Gammaproteobacteria; order Burkholderiales; family Burkholderiaceae_C; genus Simplicispira. Next base: position 2,101 of record JAIESZ010000237.1, on the reverse strand, counting down.
TGATGACTGGCGCTGGCCCCTTGGCACTGGCAAAGTGCTTGGCAAAACGGTCGGCGTCAATGGTGGCCGAAGTGACCACCACCTTGAGATCAGGCCGACGCGGCAAAATTTGCCGGATATAGCCCAGCAAAAAATCAATGTTCAGGCTGCGCTCGTGCGCCTCGTCAATGATGAGGGTGTCGTAGGCTTTGAGCAGCGGGTCGGTTTGCGTTTCGGCCAGCAAAATACCGTCGGTCATCAGCTTGACCGAGGCATCGCGACTCAGGCGGTCTTGAAAGCGCACCTTGTAGCCGACCACATCGCCTAGTGGCGTGTTGAGCTCTTCGGCAATGCGCTTGGCGACGCTGCTGGCAGCAATGCGCCGGGGCTGGGTATGCCCAATGAGCTGGCCTTTTTGGCCGGGCGGCGCATTCAGTTTGCCACGGCCCAAAGCGAGGGCGATTTTGGGCAGTTGCGTGGTTTTGCCCGAGCCGGTCTCGCCACAGACGATGATGACTTGGTGCTGCTGCAAGGCAGCCATGATCTCGTCGCGCCGGGCTGATACCGGCAGTGACTCAGGGAAGGTGATTTTGAGGGGGGAGGCGGGGGTGCAGGCGGTCAAGGCAGCGACTTTTTAGAGAATCGCTAATTATCCCAGCCCGCAAAGAACTCAGGGAGTAAAGCATTCCACCGCCTGCCGCACCAAGCTAGCCAGCTGTGCCGGGGGGCGATCATTCGTCTGGCTATGCAGCAAGGGTAGGCCGCTGGCGCTGCGGCCCGGTGTTGTGGCCCATCTAGCCCAAGCCCGTGGCCCGGCCTGAAAACCCCGATCTGGAAACGGGGCTTGCCATGCATCCACGCTGGCATCAGTGGGATGGGGCGGCGCAGGCGGTTCATCCCATATCCACTGTCCTAGGCAGCGTCCGGGCCACCATTTAGGCAGCAATGCCAGCACGTCGGGTATTTGGCTAGGCACCACCAGCACCAATTGTTCGATTTTGAGGCGTTGCAGCCATTCAGACAACACTTGGCTGTGTTGTTCTGCGGTGTGCCAGCGCTCTTTTTTCGGTTTGTCGCTGCGGCCAAAGCCGATCAGATCGGGCACCAGCACGCGCTGGCCGAGGGCGGTCAGGGCGGGCAGCAAATGGCGATAGCTATAGCCCCAGTGCTTTGGCCCATGCAGGCACAGCCAAGTGATGGCGGCATTGGGTGGGCCTTCGTCCAGATAATGCAAGCGCAGCCCGGCCAGTGCGGGCAAATCACTACAGTAGTGGGCTGCCCAAGGCCAATCGGGCAAACGGGCAAAACATGCATCCGGGGTGCGCAAGGCATCATCGCGCAAGGGGTGGGCGGCCAAGGCCGCAGCACGCTGCTGGCGGCGACGCTGGCGGAAAAATTCTCCCAGCAACTGTGCACAGTCTTGCGCCAACACACCGCCTTGCACTTGGGTCTGGTGGTTGAGCTGGGGTTGGGCAAACAAATCCAGCACCGAGCCAGCGACGCCAGTTTTGGCGTCTGCGGCCCCAAACACCACACGCGGCAAGCGGGCGTGTAGCATGGCACCGCTGCACATGGCGCAGGGTTCTAGCGTGACATACAGGGTGCAATCTTCCAGCCGGTAGTTGCCCAACTGCTGCGCTGCAGCGCGCAGTGCAACAATCTCGGCATGGGCGGTGGGGTCGTGGCCCGCCACCGGCCCATTGCGCCCAGTGGCAATCAATTGGCCCGCCCGCACCACCACCGCCCCCACCGGCACCTCGCCCGCCTGCGCGGCGGCTTGTGCTTGCTCTAGCGCCAGCCGCATCCAGTAAGCATCATCAAGTGGCGGCATTTTTTATTTGGTGTCGTCGGTCAGCACACGGGGCTGTTGCATCAGCGCCTCGACGGACTGCTTGACTTGCTGCACTTGCTGCGCTGGTGGTGTGGTGTGGCCCATGTTGGCACCAGGGGCGACGCCTGGTGCTGGCGGCAATCCGGATGTGGCGCTGTGGGAGCCGGACAACTGCTGGCGTGCCAGCAAGCCAACCACGGCCAGCGCCAGCACTAAGGCCACGATAGTAAAAAGGGTACGCATAGTTCAAATTTTTGAGATGAGACATCCTAGCCGCCCTAACGGCAGCGG
>JAIESZ010000187.1 GCA_019745615.1 Burkholderiaceae bacterium | reverse complement strand
ATGGCCAGATCACCCGCATCGTCTTGCATACCACGCACAAAACTTTGGTCGATTTTGATCGTCTCTAGTGGCAGGCGGCGCAAGTAGGTCAGGGAGGAATAGCCGGTGCCAAAGTCATCTAAGGCTGTGGATACCCCCATATCACGCAAGCGCAACAGGGTATGGGCTACAGGTTCAAGGTTATAAAGAGCAGCGGTTTCGGTGATTTCAATGCGCAGGCTGCCCCGTGGCAGTTGTGGGTGGCAGGCCATGCGCTGGGCCAGCCAATCGGCAAAATTGGCCTGTTGTAAATGGGGTGCTGCAATGTTCACGCTGATGGGCACCACCAACCCTTGGTTGTGCAACACCATGGCCATGTCCAGCGCTGTATCTACTACCCAAGCACCAAAAATGCTTTCTAGTGCGGTGCCGTGCATTTGCGGCAAAAAACTGCCCGGAAACAGCAAGCCTTTTTCTGGGTGATTCCAGCGCACCAAAGCTTCGGCACCGACAACCGTGCCCAAACGCATATCCACCTTGGGTTGTAGGTAGAGTTCAAACTGATTTTGCGTTAAGGCTAGATGCAACAAAGCGGTGTGCGCCAGCACCTGCTGCGCCTCACGTTCAGAGGCAGCATCAAACTGGAAGAAACGGTTGCGCCCAGCACGTTTGGCATGGTACATGGCCTGATCGGCGTGGCGCAAAAGGGTATCGGCATCGGCATCGTCTTGGGGGTACAAGGTGTAACCAATACTGGCCGTGACTGTCACCGACTCATGGCCCAAGCTATAGGGTGCAGCCAAGCCCTCCATGACGTGGCGCAGGGTTTGTTCGCAGTCAGTGTGGTTGTGCAGGCCGGGCAATAAGATGACAAACTCGTCCCCGCCCAACCGGGCCACACAATCGGTGGCACGCAGGGAGCGGGTCAGGCGGGTGGCGGCCACCACCAGCAAATGGTCTCCGGCCTCGTGGCCGTGCTCATCATTGACTGGCTTAAAGCCGTCCAGATCCAAGTAGGCCACGCCCAGCAGTGTGCCCAAGGTGCGCGCCTGCTCCATCGCTTGAGCGAGGCAACGGGCCAACAGTATGCGGTTGGGCAGCCCGGTTAAGGAATCGTGGTGGGCTAGCCGGTGCAGTTGCTCTTGGTGTTCGTGCTGGTGGGTGACATCCATCGAGACGCCCAACATGCGCGTTGGAGCACCAGCAGCATCATGGGCCACCGTTTTGCCTAGATTGCGAATCCAGCGCATGCCGCCCCCATGCTGTGGCATGCGCCAAGTGGCATCAAAATGGGTCACGGAATGGCGGGTATGGTGGTCGATTTCGCGGGCAATTTTGGGGATATCTTCCGCCAACGCACAATGCTGCCACGGCACCGGCTCGCTGGCATCTTGATCGTCAGGATGAAAGCCCCGCATCGCCAACCAACATACATCGCCTTGGATGAGGCCGGTTTGCAAATCCCAATCCCAACGCCCTAAAGATGCAGCAGCCAAAGTAAGCGAGAGCAGGGCTTCGCGTTCTCGAACTTGGGCTTGGGCACGTTTGGAGGCATCGATATCTTGCATCACGCCACGAATACGCACCACACGACCGTGCTCGACCACTGGCTCGCCCAGTGCCCGCATCCATACCAAACGGCCATCGGCACGGACAATCTCGATCTCTACATTCCACTCCACGCGCTGGCGAATGCACTGGCGCAAGGCGTTACGAAAGGTGTCGTGCCAAGCCGGGGCCACATGGCGCTGCACATAGTCACTCGGCAATGGGCTGCCCGGCAGCAAACCGTGGATTTCGTAACAAACATCTGACCAATACACTGGCCCCCGCCCCGGCAGGTCTTCCCAGACGCCTAGGCGCGCCAAACGCCCTGCTTGTTGTAGCAGGCTGTTGCTCGCTTGCAGTTCATCGTAGATGCGCTGCTCGCGCGTCATGTCATGAAAAACAAACACAAAGCACTTTTGATCGGCCATGGGTACCGGATAGGCAGACATCAGCCCGTGCACCAAGCTACCATCACGGCGTTGCGCCAGCATCGGCAGTTTGTTGACCTTGCCTTCCCGTTCATAGACCTGCATCAGATTAGGGTACTCATCGGCACTGGCCCAAATGCGCAGTTCTTGTGAGGTTCGGCCTACTACAGCCTCACGGGACAAGCCCAGTAAGTCACAAAACGCCGGGTTGACCTCCAGAAAAACACCATCGACCATGCGTATCATGCCTGCCGGATCAGGCAGGGCATGAAAGATGGTGTTGTATTTGGCTTCAGAGGCGCGCAAGGCCTCTTGCGTAGCACGGCGTTCGGTGATGTCCACAATGACACCCACAATGCGCAAAGCTCGGCCATCACCAGCTTCTTGCGCCGTGGTACGCCCCCGCACCAGCACCCAGCGCCAGCAACCGGTGCTATCGCGCACCCGAAACTCGACCTCGTAGCGTTTGGTCTTGCCACTGAGCACCGGGCCTAGTTGTTCTGTAGTAATGGCTACATCGTCTGGATGTTGCAAGCTGCGCCAATACGCTGTGCGCTGGCGATGTGGCAATTCGAGCAAACCAAAAGGACGATAAAAATCACCATAAAAGGAAAGCTGGTGGTTGCGCAAATCCCATGCCCAACGCCCACCGCCAGTGGCTTCTAGGGTGGTTAGCAGTTCTTGCTCACGCTGGCGCAGGGCCTGGAGCGAATCCATCGCGTTCATTTTGTTCCGATTCCTCTGTGTCGGCGTGGAGTATCGTTGCGCTGAGGCCACCTGTGTGCTGTCAAGGTGACGGGGTTAACC
>JAIESZ010000004.1 GCA_019745615.1 Burkholderiaceae bacterium | reverse complement strand
AAGCCCAGACGCACGCGGCGCTCGGCTTGGGGCAGGAAGACGTCAGCAGGAATTTCGATCTTGTCGGCGTCTTTGATACCGCGTTGCTTGAGGTCGGCCACGGCACCTTCGCGCAGGCGCTCGACTTCAGATTCGACGCTGGCCTTGGGCAGATCGAGTTCAGCCTTGGACAGCAGGGCGTCCATGACGGCTTGCTTGTTGCGGGCCAGCAGGCGGAACTTGACTTCGCGCTCTAGGTTGGCTTTGATGTCGGCACGCAGGCCATCGATGCTGCCATCGGCAATGCCCAAGGACTTGGCCATGGCTTCGTTGACTTCGGGCAGGTGGGCGGCTTCAATCTTCTTGACAGTGACCAAGAAGTCGGCTGTTTTACCGGCCACGTCCTTGCCGTGGTAGTCTTCAGGGAAGGCCAAGGGGAAAGTCTTGCTTTCGCCGGTCTTCATGCCACGCACGGCGTCTTCAAATTCTTTCAGCATCTGGCCTTCGCCGACCAAAAACTGGAAGTCTTCGGCCTTGCCGCCTTGGAAGGGTTCGCCGTCGAGCTTGCCTTCAAAATCCACCGTCACGCGGTCGCCGTCTTCGGCAGCAGCATCTTGGGGGCGCTGGGCAAAGGTGCGGCGTTGCTTGCGCAGGATGTCCACAGTTTTGTCGATGGCACCGTCATCGACTTCGGTGGTGAGCTTTTCGATGGTGACGTCGCTCAGGTCGCCGAGTTTGACTTCGGGGAAGACTTCAAACACGGCATCGAAAGTCAGTTCGCCTTCAGGCGCGCCTTCTTTTTCGCTGATGCGGGGCTGGCCAGCGACGCGCAGATCGGCTTCGTTAGCGGCTACGGCAAAGGCCTCGGCTACTTTATCGTTGAGCACTTCGTATTGCACCGAGTAGCCATAACGTTGGGCTACCACGCTCAGAGGAACCTTGCCGGGACGGAAACCATCCATCTTGACAGTGCGGGCCAAGCGCTTGAGGCGGGATTGCACTTCGGTCTCGATGGCGGTGGCGGGCAGGCTCAGCGTGATCTTGCGTTCGAGCTTTTCGAGGGTTTCAACGGTAACAGCCATGACGATTCCTATATTGGGGGGATTTGAACCTGCCCATGACGCCATAGCGCACGCCAATGGGGGGCAAGTTTTTATAAAAGAGTGGTGCGCGGGGGGGGACTCGAACCCCCACACCATTGCTGGCGTCAGGACCTAAACCTGGTGCGTCTACCAATTTCGCCACCCGCGCACTCTTCTAACAAACAGGGCGGCAACGCTGAGTTTGCCGCCTGTGTGAAATTGGTGAGTCCGTTATTTTAACCTGTTGGCGAGCAGTTTTAGCCATCACGCAGTAAAGGATTGGGCCGATGTACACGAAAACAGGCTGCATACAGGGCTGGCAGGCCCAGTAACGTGAGCACAGTGGCCACGATCAAGCCGCCCATGATGGCGACGGCCATCGGCCCCCAGAAGACGCTGCGCGACAGGGGAATCATGGCCAGCACCGCTGCGGCGGCTGTGAGCACAATCGGGCGCAGGCGGCGCACGGCAGCCTCGACAATGGCATCCCAGGCCGGTACGCCACGGGCGCGGTCTTTTTCAATCTGGTCGATCAGAATGACGGAGTTGCGCTGGATCATGCCCATCAAGGCAATCACACCCAGCAGGGCGACAAAGCCAAACGGGCGATCGAGCAGCAGCAGGGCTGCGGCTACACCGGCAATGCCCAGCGGCCCAGTCAAAAATACCAGCAGTGCCCGGCTAAAGCTGTGCAATTGCAGCATCAACAGGGTGAAGGTGATGAACAGCATGATGGGCACGCCTGCGGCAATCGAGGCCGCGCCCTTGGCGCTTTCTTCTACCGCCCCGGCCGCTTCAATGCGGTAGACGCCTTGGCCGCTGGCGTGCCAACGGGCTTCGATTTGGCGCAGTGCGGGCAGCAGGGCCTGTGTGACGGTAGCGCCCTGTACGCCGGTGGTGACATCGCCTTGCACGGTGATGGCATAGTTGCGGTTTTCGCGCCACATGACCCCCGGCTCCCAAGTAAAGACCGGCTTGGCAATTTGCATCATTGGAATCGATTGGCCTGAGGCTGTGGGCAGGTAGGTATTGGCAATGTCAGTAATCAAGCGGCGCTCGGCTTCGGGCTGGCGCAGCACGATGTCGATGAGCTTGTCGCCCTCACGGTACTGGCCAATGGGTGCGCCCGACTGCATCACCCTAGAGGCTTGGGCAATGCTCTGGCTGCTCACGCCCAGCGCACGGGCTTTGTCTTGATCGACTTCCAGACGCAGCGCTTTGACTGATTCGTTCCAGTTGTCATTGACCCCGTGCATTTGTGGCGATTGGCGCAGCACCTCTTTGACCTCGTCGGCGCGGGCGCGCAGCACCAGCGGGTCTGGCCCGACCACACGAAACTGCACCGGGTAAGGCACGGGTGGCCCGTTGGGCAGCAGTTTGACGCGGCCCCGTACCTCAGGAAACTCGCTGGCCAAGGCGGCAGGCAGTTGTTCCAGCAAAATAGCACGGGTGGCTAAGTCTTTGGACATGACGATGAACTGCGACACATTGGTTTGCGGCAGCACCTGATCGAGGGGCAGATAGAAACGGGGTACGCCCGAACCAATCCAAGTAGTGACGCTGTTCACACCCGGCTCGGCCCGCAGCCGGGCTTCAATACGGCGCGTGACTTCTTCGTTGCCCGCAAAAGAGGTGCCTTCGGGAAACCACGCATCGACCAAAATTTCGGGGCGGTTGGAATCGGGGAAGAACTGTTGCTGC
>JAIESZ010000322.1 GCA_019745615.1 Burkholderiaceae bacterium | reverse complement strand
CACGAAGATTACCAAGAGACCGCAGACGGGCGTCGGCCCTTTTCCGACATGGCCCAAGCCCAAGCGGCCTTGCAACGCCGGGGAGGCGGTGCTTTATGAACAGCATCTTGAAACTCGCCCAAGCACAGGGTTGGATAGGCTCGTGGCAGCCGCAGGCCAAGCTGGTGGGGGATGGTACGGTGGCGGTGGCCCGCGTGCATACCGATAGCCGTACTTTGCAGCCGGGTGATTTGTTTGTTGCCCTCAAGGGGGAGCGCTTTGATGCCCACGATTTTCTGGCCCAAGCCCGCGCTGTGGGGGCGGTGGCGGCCATCGCCCACGCTGGCTTGGCTGAGGTGGGCTTGCCCGGCATTGAGGTGCCTGACACTCTTGTTGCCTTGGGTGCTTTGGCTGCTGGTTGGCGCAGCCAGTTTGCGCTGCCGCTGATAGCCGTGACGGGCAGCAATGGCAAAACTACCGTGACACAAATGGTGGCCTCCATCTTGCGCGCCCATGCGGGGGAGGCCGCATTTTTTACCCAAGGCAACCTGAACAACGCCATTGGCGTGCCACAAACCCTGCTCCGCCTCACGCATGCCCACCGTGTTGGTGTGGTGGAATTGGGCATGAACCACCCCGGCGAGATCGCCGAGCTGGCCCGCATCGCCCAGCCCACGGTGGCGCTGGTCAACAACGCGCAGCGTGAGCACCTCGAATTTATGGGCACAGTGCAAGCCGTGGCCGAAGAAAACGGCTCCGTGCTCACGGCGCTGCCTGCCGATGGCGTGGCGGTGTTCCCTGCTGATGAACCCTATACCCCGCTTTGGCAAGGTCTGGCTGGGGCGCGCCGCTGCCTGACCTTTGGCGGCGCAGGTGCGGATGTGCAGATGCTGGCTGCCGACTGGCACGCTGGTGCTTGGCAGGTACAGATCACCACCCCGCAAGGGCCGTTGGCTTGCGCCTTGCATATTGCGGGCCGCCACAATGTGCGCAACGCGCTGGCCGCTACCGCTTGTGCGCTGGCGGCTGGGGTGCCGCTGGCAGCGATTGCGCAGGGCCTAGAGGATTTTGCGCCGGTCAAGGGGCGCTCACGCGCTTTGGACGTGGTGCTGGCTGGGCGCAACGTCACCGTGGTGGACGATAGCTACAACGCCAACCCCGATTCGGTACGCGCTGCCATCGACGTGCTGGCCGATCTGCCCGGCCCGCGCCTGCTGGTGTTGGGCGATATGGGCGAGGTGGGCGACGAGGGGCCGCAGTTCCATGCCGAAGCGGGGCAATACGCCCGCGCCAGCGGCATAGCGCAACTGCTGGCGCTGGGGACACAAACCAAGCACGCCGTGGCCGCCTTTGGCCCCGGTGCGCAGCATTTTGACAACATGGCGCAACTGCAAGAGGCAGTGCGCGCAGCCCTGCCCACGGTGGGCAGTGTGCTGATTAAGGGATCACGCTTCATGAAGATGGAACAGGTGCTGGAGGTGCTACCAGCGTCCGCACAAACACAAACCGTAGCCACGACTATTCAAGCACCAGCCACCATGGGGGTTGCATGCTGATTTGGTTAGCGCAGTGGTTGCAGGGCTTGTCGCCCGATTTTGGGTTTTTCCGGGTTTTTCAGTATTTGACGTTTCGCGCCGTGATGGCTGCCCTGACGGCACTGCTCATCGGCTTGGTGGCCGGGCCAGCGGTGATTCGCCGCCTTACTTCTTTGAAGATCGGCCAGCCCATCCGCACCAATGGCATGGAAACCCACCATGTCAAGAGCGGCACGCCCACGATGGGCGGTGTGTTGATTTTGATGTCGATTGCCGTCTCTACCTTGTTGTGGTTTGACTGGGCCAATCGCTTTGTTTGGATTGTGCTTATCGTCACGCTGGGCTTTGGAGCCATCGGCTGGGCCGATGATTGGCGCAAGGTAGTGAACAAAGACCCTGAGGGGATGCCCTCGCGTGAGAAATACATGTGGCAGTCGATCATTGGGCTGTTGGCGGCGCTGTATTTGGTGTTCAGTATTTCCGAGAGCAACAACTACAAGGTGTTCGAGTTGTTCATGTCGTGGGTGCGCTCCGGCTTTGACGTCAATTTGCCTGCGCAGGCAGGGTTGCTGTTGCCCTTCTTTAAAGAAGTGAGCTACCCGCTGGGCGTGCTGGGCTTTGTCATCATGACCTATCTGGTGATAGTGGGGGCCAGCAATGCCGTCAACCTCACTGATGGCCTCGATGGCTTGGCGATCATGCCGGTGGTGATGGTGGGTTCAGCGCTGGGGGTGTTTGCCTATGTCACTGGCAATGTGTTTTATGCTAAGTACCTGTTTTTGCCGCATATTCCGGGGTCGGGCGAGCTGCTGATTTTCTGCGCTGCGATGGCTGGGGCGGGGCTGGCATTTTTGTGGTTTAACACGCATCCGGCGCAAGTGTTTATGGGCGATGTGGGTGCGCTGGCGCTGGGCGGCGCGCTGGGAACGATTGCCGTCATCGTGCGCCAAGAGATCGTCCTGGCCATCATGGGCGGCATTTTTGTGGTCGAGGCGCTGTCGGTGATGGCGCAGGTGACTTGGTTCAAGTTCACCAAAAAGCGTTACGGTGAAGGCCGCCGCCTGCTAAAAATGGCCCCACTGCACCACCACTTTGAAAAGAGCGGCTGGAAAGAGACCCAAGTGGTGGTGCGCTTTTGGATCATCACCATGCTGTTGTGCTTGGTCGGCCTGTCCACCCTGAAACTGCGGTAAACGCCATGTCCTTGCAAGAGCAGCATATTCTGATTTTGGGCCT
>JAIESZ010000376.1 GCA_019745615.1 Burkholderiaceae bacterium | reverse complement strand
TACCACGGTTTCAAACTACGCTTTGAAATCGACTTTGCCCACCCGGCGGTAGACTCTACCGGCCAGTGCGTCGAGTTTGACTTGGGCACCGGCAACTACAGCCGCGATATTGCCCGCGCCCGCACTTTTGGCTTTACCAAAGATGTGGAGATGATGCGTGCCAACGGGCTGGCGTTGGGCGGCGGCTTGGACAACGCCATCGTCATGGACGACTACAAGGTGCTCAATGCCGATGGCCTGCGCTATGACGACGAGTTTGCCAAACACAAAATTTTGGATGCGATGGGCGATTTGTACCTGATTGGCCATCCGTTGCTGGCCGCCTACAGTGCCTTTCGCTCCGGCCATGCCTTGAACAACCTGCTGCTGCGCGAGTTGCAAGCCCAGCCCGACGCTTGGGAGTGGGCCAGCTTTGAGAGCGAACGCCAAGCGCCTCAGGGCTTTGCCCTGCCAGCGCGGGCTTGGTAAAGCGGCTGCTGCGCCATGTTGTTGTTTCGGGGGTTGGTCATCTTTTTGCTGTTGGTGGCCGCCGTGTGTTTTGCCTTTTATGTGGGCACGGGGCGGCCCTACTACCAGCGGCTGGGTTTTGTGGTGCTCAAGTGGACGTCGATTGCTGCCGCGCTGTTTTTTGCGGTGCTGATTGCCGAACGGGTGTTCTAAGCCGCCTGTGATGTCGGAAATCCGATGGCTTGTAGTGCCACATTGCCGGAAATCCGATGTGGTGGACTGCTGCTGATTAATTTTCCTTATTAAAAACAATAAGTTGTATCGTTAATTGGGGTGGTGCAAATTGGCACAGTGTTTGCAAAACAAAGAGCGTGAAGCCGACAGTCGGCGCTCACCTGTTTTGGAGACAAACCCATGAAAAACATTGCCCTCATCGCTACCTTGTTTGCTGCCACCTTGGCCTCTGGTGTTCAGGCGCAGGAGTCGCCCACGCTCAAGAAAATCAAAGACAGCGGCACCATCACCCTCGGCCATCGGGAATCCTCCATTCCCTTCTCCTACTACGACGACAAGCAGCAGGTGATTGGCTATTCGCAGGAGTTGATGCTCAAGGTGGTAGAGGGCGTGAAGGCTGAACTCAAGCTTGCCAAGCTCGATACCCGGTTGATGCCTGTGACGTCGGCCAACCGTATCACGCTGGTGCAAAACGGTACGGTAGACATTGAATGCGGCTCTACCACCAACAACAGTGAGCGCCAGAAGCAGGTCGCGTTTTCTAACAGCATCTTTGTCGTCGGCACGCGCCTGATGGTGAAGAAGACCTCCGGCATCCAAGATTTTCCAGACTTGGCGGGCAAAAATGTCGTCTCCACGGCGGGCACCACGTCTGAGCGTCTGATTCGCAAGATGAACGAGGACAAGAAGATGCGCATGAACATCATCTCGGCCAAAGACCACGGCGAATCCTTCCTGACACTGGAGAGTGGCCGTGCAGTTGCCTTCATGATGGACGATGCCCTGCTCTACGGTGAGATGGCTAAGGCCCGCAAGCCCGATGACTGGGCCGTGGTGGGCACCTCGCAATCCAAAGAAGCCTATGGCTGTATGTTGCGCAAAGACGACCCCGGCTTCAAGCAGGTTGTAGATACCGCGCTGGCCAAGGCCATGACCTCTGGCGAGGCCACCAAAATTTACGCCAAGTGGTTTACCAGCCCGATTCCTCCCAAGGGACTCAATCTCAATATGCCCATGTCGGAAGACATGAAGGCGCTGCTCAAGGCTCCTAACGACAAGTTCTTCGATTAACAGCCAACTGGGTGGCCCGCAGCCTTAAAAGTTGCGGGTGCCTAGATAAGGAGATCGCATGAGCTATCAATGGAATTGGACGGTCTTCCTGCAGCCGAGCGCCAGCGGGGATGACACCTATCTGGGCTGGATGTTGGCGGGTCTGCAAATGACCGTCTCGCTGTCGTTGGCAGGCTGGTTGCTGGCGCTGCTGCTGGGCGCGGTGGTGGGGGTGCTGCGTACGGCACCCAACCGCGTGCTGGCGGGCATCGCGGCGGCCTATGTGGAGCTGTTCCGCAACGTACCGCTGTTGGTACAGTTGTTTGGCTGGTACTTTATCTTGCCGGAGTTGCTGCCGCCTGCGCTGGGCGATGCCTACAAGCAATCGAACCCGGTGCTGCAACAGTTTTTGGCCTCAATGATCTGCTTGGGGCTGTTTACCAGCGCCCGCGTGGCCGAACAGGTTCGGGCCGGTATTGAGTCTTTGCCACGCGGCCAGCGCAATGCCGGATTGGCGCTCGGTCTGACGCTGCCACAAACCTACCGCTTCGTAATTTTGCCAATGGCCTTTCGCGTCGTGGTGCCACCGCTGACATCGGAGTTTCTCAACATCTTCAAAAACTCGGCAGTGTGCTCGACCATCGGCTTGCTGGAGCTGGCAGCCCAAGGGCGGCAGTTGGTCGATTACACGGCGCAGCCCTATGAGTCCTTCATTGCAGTCACGGTGGCCTACCTGCTGCTGAATGTGACGGTCATGGCGGTGATGAAAAAAGTCGAGAGCCGTATTCAGGTGCCCGGCTACTTCGGAGGAAAGTGACATGCATGAATTTGATTGGTCTTCCATCCCTGGAGCGCTGCCTTTTCTTTGGGAGGGTATGCAGACCTCGCTCAAGATCACGTTTATCGCGATGGTGGTGGGCATTGTCTGGGGTACCTTGCTGGCGATGATGCGCCTGTCGTCGGTGCGCTGGTTGTCACTTTTTGCGGCCAGCTATGTCAATTTGTTCCGTGC
>JAIESZ010000204.1 GCA_019745615.1 Burkholderiaceae bacterium | reverse complement strand
GTTTTAGACCGAAGTGGCAGGCCACTGATGCCCTGCACGGAAAAGCGTGCCAGATTGCTGCTGGAGCGCCAGCGTGCCCGCGTGCATCGGTTGATACCGTTCGTCATCCGTTTGGTCGATCTCCAATTTGAGGATTGCGTGTTTCAGTCCTTGCGCGTCAAGCTAGACCCTGGCAGCAAAACCACCGGCATGGCCTTGGTGCGCGAGCAGGGCGATACGGTCGTGGTGCTGAACCTGATGGAACTGCTACACCGTGGCCGCAAGATCAGCGAAACCTTGACCAGCCGAAGTCAGATGCGCCACCGTCGCCGGGGTGCCAATCTACGTCACCGTGCCCCCCGGTTTCTCAATCGCGGCAACCAAAAGCCGGGATGGCTGGCACCGAGCTTGCAGCACCGGGTCAATAGCACAATGGCTTGGGTGGGCAAGCTGTGCCGCTACACACCTGTCACAGCCATCTCTACCGAGCTGGTGCGTTTCGATATGCAACAGCTACAGAATCCAGAAATCTCCGGCATCGAATACCAGCAAGGCACATTGGCTGGTTACGAGGCCCGCGAGTATCTGCTGGAAAAATGGGGCCGCACCTGCGCCTACTGCGAGGTTAAAGATGTGCCATTGCAGATGGAGCACATCATCCCCAAAGCCAAAGGGGGCAGCAACCGCATCAGCAATTTGTGCTTGGCCTGTGGCCCGTGTAACCAAAAGAAGAATGCGCAGGATGTGCGTGATTTTGTCAAAGACCCAGCCAAACTGGCACGCATTCTGGCGCAAGCCAAAGCCCCACTCAAAGATGCCGCTGCCGTGAACAGCACCCGCTGGGCGTTGACCCAAGCCCTACAAGCGACCGGGCTGGCTGTAGAAACCGGCAGCGGCGGCCTGACCAAGTTCAACCGCACGCGCTTGGGTATCCCAAAGACCCATGCACTTGATGCCGCGTGTGTCGGTACGGTTGGAGCAATTCGGGATTCGAAGCGCCCCACCTTGCGCATCCAATGTACCGGTCGCGGCAGCTACCAGCGCACCCGCCTGACAGCACAAGGCTTCCCTCGCGGCTACCTGATGCGGAAAAAACAGGTACATGGTTTTCAGACTGGAGACATGGTTAAAGCTGTGGTGCCCACTGGCAAAAAGGCAGGCACTCACTGCGGACGTGTCGCAGTACGCGCCAGTGGCAGTTTTAACATCCAAACGCCTCAAGGTGCGGTACAAGGCATCTCCTATCGTTATTGCCAAGTGGTACAGCGCAACGATGGCTATGGTTATCAACAGGTGGAAAAATAGACGTGATAGGTTCGCCACCAAAGGCTAGGAATGCGTACCATTCCTAGCTCTACCTCCCCGGCATGAACGCCGAGGTTTCACACGCAAACTGATGATTAAAACTTCGACCACTATCGTCAACAAGCTGGGCCTGCACGCCCGCGCCTCGGCCAAACTGACCAAACTGGCGGGCAGTTTCCCTTGTGAAGTCTGGATGAGCAAGGGCAGCCGCCGCATCAATGCCAAAAGTATCATGGGGGTGATGATGCTAGCCGCTGGTATTGGCTCTGAAGTAGAGCTTGAAACCAACGGCGAGCGCGAGCAAGAAGCGATGGACGCCCTACTAGCGCTGATTGCCGACAAGTTTGGCGAGGGCCAGTAAGCGCCAGCACACCGGCCCTGACCGGGGCCAGAGAGGCAGATTTCTCATGACATTTTCCGTTCCGGGGCTGGTAGTTGCGCGTGGCATTGCCATTGGGCGCGCCGTGCTGGTGGGCTCTAGCCGCATTGAAGTAGCGCACTACTTTATTGAGCCTGCGCAGATCGAATCTGAAATCGCCCGTGTGCGCCAAGGCCGCGACACTGTGGCCGAAGAATTGCAGCGGCTGCTCGATACCATGCCCGCCGATGCGCCGCATGAGCTGGCCGCTTTGCTAGAAGTGCATTTGCTGCTGCTCAACGACGAGATACTGAGCAGTGGCGTCAAGCACTGGGTCACAGATCGCCTCTACAACGCCGAGTGGGCGCTGACCACGCAGCTAGAAGTGATCTGCCGTCAGTTTGACGAGATGGAAGACGCCTACCTGCGCGAGCGCAAGGCCGATTTGGAGCAGGTGGTGGAGCGCATTTTGCGCACCATGCAGGGTGTAGCGCAGCCGGTGCTACCGCCGGTGGCGGGCACCTCGCGGCGCAAGACGCAGCAAGACCTGCTGCTCGACGATGGTATGGATGTGCCTTTGGTGCTGGTGGCGCACGACCTCTCACCCGCCGATATGCTGCAATTTAAGAGCAGCGTGTTTGCCGGTTTTGTCACGGATGTGGGCGGCAAAACCTCGCACACCGCCATTGTGGCGCGCAGCATGGACATCCCTGCCGTGGTGGGTGCGCGCATGGCCAGCCAATTGGTGCGCCCAGACGACTGGGTGATTATTGATGGCGATGCCGGGGTCATCATTGTCGATCCATCGCCGATCATTTTGGCCGAATACGGCTATCGCCAGCGCCAAATCGAACTAGAGCGCGAGCGCTTGGCCCGGTTGCTGCATACGCCCTCCATCACGCTGGATGGGCAGAAAGTTGAACTGCTGGCCAACATTGAGCAACCCGCCGACGCCGCCACTGCCGTGCGTGCTGGCGCGGTAGGGGTGGGCCTGTTTCGCACCGAATTTTTGTTCATGGGCCGCCACGGCAACCTGCCCGACGAAGAAGAACAGTTCCAAGCCTACCGCAATGCTGTGGATGGCATGCAGGGCCTGCC
>JAIESZ010000041.1 GCA_019745615.1 Burkholderiaceae bacterium | reverse complement strand
ATGATCGCTCGTTATATAGTCGCAACAATGTCCGCTTTGTTATTTGCTGGGCAGGTTCATGCTACTCGTACTGGCTACGATGTAGAGCAGAATATAATCACCATCCCTAGTGTCCAGATTGATGGTGTGCGTTATAACTTTCCTAGAATTCGTCCACTTTCTATTGAAGTGGTTGACACTGGAATTGTTAGTCAGGCACCAGCGGGATTGCGTGTTTGTGGAAGGGATACTATCACGCAAGCTAATTTTGATTTGATTAAAATTGGCATGACTCTTGATGATGTAAATAAAATTTTAGGATGTCAATACAATCCGCCAGAGAAGAGTGTTCATGATAATTGCATAGGCTGCGCTAATTATTCATATGAGTCATTTTCTTGGGGTTCTGGGATGTCGAATGTGATAAATGTTGACGTAGACAATGTCACTCATCGCATAGTTGATAAGCGTGCTTATTGGTTATAATAAGTGGTAGTCTAGAAGTAACGTAAATGCTGTTGCTGATACAGTCTTTGCAAGGGCAACGGGCCAAAAACAGGTAAGTAATCCTTCGCAACTGATCTGGATTGCAAAATACACAGCATGGATTGCACCAAAACCCTGCGTCTGCGCATCAAAGACAAGCACGCCCGCGTGCTGTCTGCGATGGCGCGTGAGGTCAATCAGGTCTGGAACTTCTGCAATGAAACCAACCACCGTGCCATCTGAATGAAGCAGGCCATTGCAAACCTGCCCCAACACACCTTAACAGCCCTGTTGCTATGCCGTGGTAAGACGATGTGTCGCACAATCGGCCCCCATGACAATCGCATCCCTGCGCCTTGGCATGGCCGCTGTGGTGGCCGCCGTGCTAACGGCTTGTTCCACTGCGCCGCCTGAGCCACCTTATTCAGCGCCCGCCCCCTTGCCCGTGCCCCCTGCGGCCCTGCCCGGTGTGCCTCCTATTGCCCAGTCTGGCAGCCGCTGGATTCCTGTGCCTTGGCAAGAACTGCCCGGCTTGGATGAAGACGCCCTGCACGAAGCATGGAACGCTTGGGTGCGCAGTTGCGAGCGCCCGCACCCAGCGTTTCAGAGTCTGTGCCCCCAAGTGCGCCGTTTGAGCATCGGCACCGCCCAAGAGCAGCGCGCCTTTTTGTTTGCGCGTTTCCAGCCCTACCGCGTTGAGGCTGCCAGCGGCAATGCCGATGGCCTGCTTACTGGTTATTACGAGCCAGAACTCAACGCCATGCGCCTGCCCAGCGCTGGCTACAGCGTGCCGCTGTACAGCCCCCCGGCCAGCTTGGGGGCGCGCAAGCCTTGGTACTCGCGCCAGCAAATCGATACCCTGCCCGAAGCCCAAGCGGCGTTGCAAGGCCGGGCCATTGCGTGGGTGGCTGACCCGATTGAAGCGCTGGTGCTGCACATCCAAGGTTCCGGGCGCTTGCGCATCACTGAGCCTGATGGCCGCGTGCGGCTGGTACGCTTGGCCTTTGCGGGCACCAATGACCACCCTTACCGCAGCGTGGGCCGCTGGCTGCTAGACCAAGGGCTGATCCGTGATGCCTCTTGGCCCGGCATTCAGGCATGGATTGGGCAAAACCCACAGCGGGTACAAGAACTGCTCTGGAGCAACCCGCGCTATGTGTTTTTTAAAGAAGAACCCTTGCAGGGCTTGGATGCCGAGTTTGGCCCCCGTGGTGCCCAAGGGGTAGCGCTCACGCCGGGGCGCTCGATTGCCGTAGATCGCCAAAGCATTCCGTATGGCACCCCGGTATGGATGGCCTCCAGCGGCCCCACCGGCCAAATCCAGCGGCTGGTGATGGCCCAAGACACCGGCAGCGCTATTGTGGGTGCCGTGCGCGCCGACTACTTTACTGGCTGGGGCACGCAGGCTGGTGATATTGCCGGGAGGCTCAAGCAGAACCTGCGTTTGTGGGTGCTGTGGCCTCGGTAATGCGTTAATGGCCCAGCAGCAGGGCGGGTTCTTCGGCCTCTAGCACCTGCTGCGCCCAAGGGGCCAGCTTGCGCGTGTCGGCGCGCAGCACTTCTTGTTTGATGGTCAAAATTTGCGCCGGGTGCATAGAAAAGCTGCGCAATCCCAGCCCCAGCAGCAAACGGGTCATGCCCACATCGCCTGCTGTTTCACCACACACCGACACGCTTTTGCCTTGCGCTTGGCACTCGGCAATCACTTCGGCCACCAAGCGCAGCACGGCGGGGTGCAGCGGGTCGTACAGGTGTGACACCGACTCATCGGCGCGGTCAATGGCCAAGGTGTACTGGATCAGATCGTTGGTGCCAATGGAGAGAAAATCAAAATAGCGCAAAAAGGTGCGCACGATCAGCGCGGCCGCAGGCACCTCGACCATCGCTCCCAAACGCACTGGGCCATAGGCTTGCCCGCGTGCGTCCAATTCAGCGCGGGCCAGATTTACTTGGGCCAAGGTCTGGTGGATCTCGCTGGCATGGGCCAGCATCGGAAACAGCAGGTTGATCTTGCCATATGCCGCCGCACGCAGCAAGGCGCGCAATTGCACCCGAAACATGGCCGGATCGGCCAAGCTCCAGCGGATAGCGCGCAAGCCCAAGGCTGGGTTCAGGTGGTTGTCTTTGTGTGCTTTGTCTAAGGGCTTGTCGGCCCCGACGTCAATGGTGCGGATGGTGACGGGCAGGCCCTGCATGCCATCCACAGCATTGCGGTAGGCTTGGAACTGTTCTTCTTCGTCGGGCAGGTTGCCGTGGCG
>JAIESZ010000319.1 GCA_019745615.1 Burkholderiaceae bacterium | reverse complement strand
CGGCTGCCCAACCGGCGTCTTTTGGATGAGCGTTTGGCCTTGGCCTTGGCCAGCAGCCGACGCACTGGGCTGCATGGCGCGCTGATGTTGCTGGACTTGGACAACTTTAAGCCACTCAATGACACCTATGGCCATGCGGCAGGCGATTTGTTGTTGATCGAGGTGGCCCGGCGCTTGAGTGCCAGCATCCGTGAAGTGGATACGGCAGCCCGCCTAGGGGGGGATGAGTTTGTGGTGGTGATTGGTGATTTGGAGGCTGATGCCGAGGTGGCCTTAGAACACGCACAGGCCGTGGCCGAAAAAATTCGGGCAACATTGGCCCAGCCTTACCTGCTGACCGTGGCAGAGCACCAAGACACTCCAGCCATCATGATTGAGCACCACGGCTCGTGCAGCATGGGCTTGACCCTGTTTACGGGGCAGGATACCCAGCGCCAAACAGAGCTGCTCAAGCAAGCCGACGATGCCATGTACCGGGCCAAGCAAGCGGGCCGTAATACCGTTCATCTGTGAGGTTGCTTTTTCTGATGCAAGCTATTCGCCACTATTTGTTGGCCGTGCAGTTTTTTACGCGCATCCCTATCACTGGGCGATTGGCTCACTGGGTGGGCTTTAGCCCAGCCATGTTGCGTGCCAGCAGCGCGCATTTTCCCGGTGTGGGTTGGATCGTGGCGGTGTGGGCTGCGCTGGTGTATGCGGCATTGCACGCAGCACTGGGTAGCAACCCTTTTGCCCCAGCGGTGGCCGCCGTGGGTTGCACCATTGCCACGGTGCTGCTGACCGGCGGTTTTCATGAAGATGGCTTGGCCGATGTCACCGATGGCTTGGGTGGCAGCTACGACCGCGAGCGCGCGCTGGACATCATGAAGGACTCGCGCATTGGTGCCTTTGGTGCGATGGCCTTGGTATTGGCCTTGTTGGCTAAGTGCAGCTTGTTGGCGCTGCTGGGGGCGCACAGTCTGAGTGCGGCGCTGGCAGCGTTGCTGGGCGGCCATGTGTTATCGCGCTGGTGGCCGCTGTGGCTGGTGCGTTGTTTGCCCCATGTCGGGGATACGGCCAAATCCAAAAGTAAGCCGCTGGCTGATCAGATCAGCAACGCCTCGTTGGCGGCGGCGGGTCTGTGGTGCGTAGCACCGCTGGCGCTGGTGTGGCAACTGCAATCGGGGCTTTTGGTGGCGCTCGCGGCCTTGTGCAGCGCTGTGGCGGCGGCGCATATGGCGCGCCGACTGGCCCGGCGCTTGCAAGGTTTTACGGGTGATGGTTTGGGCGCGGTACAACAGTTGGGCGAGGTGGGGTTTTATTTGGGTGCGGCCTTGGCACTGGGGCCTCTGGCACAAGGCGTTAACGCATGAGGGGGCCGCAACTGTGGCTGGCCCGCCACGCGCAGCCCTTAGTGGCCCCCGGCCATTGTTATGGCGTGCTGGATGTGCCTGCCGATGCGTTGGCTACAGCACAG
Organism: Burkholderiaceae bacterium; assembly: GCA_019745615.1. Taxonomy (GTDB): domain Bacteria; phylum Pseudomonadota; class Gammaproteobacteria; order Burkholderiales; family Burkholderiaceae_C; genus Simplicispira. The sequence goes on along the minus strand of JAIESZ010000319.1, from coordinate 1,261 downwards.
GCGGCGCAGCGCCTAGCGCAAGCCTTGCCTGCAAGCCTTGCAGTTTGGCACTCGCCGCTGCAACGCTGCGCACAACTGGCTCAGGCGCTGCAAGCGCAGCGGCCTGAGCTGCACAGCCAGCCCGACGCCCGTTTGCAAGAAATGGATTTTGGCTGCTGGGAGGGCCGTGCTTGGGACAGCATTGCCCGCACCGACATCGACCTGTGGGTGGCAGGTTTTGCCACGCACCGCCCCGGTGGGGGCGAGAGCTTGCAAACCATGCTGGCACGGGTAGCCGCAGCCCTGCAACAGGCCAAAGATACGGCGCAACAAAAGCACACCGATGTGCTCTGGCTCACCCATGCCGGGGTGGCGCGCTGTGTACAGTGGCTGCTAGAAAGGCCCCATCAAGCCCCGTGCGCCGCGCGGTGGCCGGTAGCAGCACCAGCGTGCGGGGGCTGGGTTTGCTGGCCCTTGGCCTGAACCGTGGATGAGGTAGCGGCGTTTAGGGCCGTGGTGGCATATCCAGCGTCAGGGTGGCTGGCCCATTGGGCGTAGCCCCTAGGCGGGCTTGGCGTGGCTCTAAGGCTTGCAGTACCAGCCCATCAGCTACCTGTGCCCCCACGCGAAATGGCTTGGCAGGTTGGCCGCCGACGGCAATCAGCGCTGCGCCCAAGCTGCTGCGCTGCCCGGCCAGTACACCCAGCAACGTGAGTGGTGCTTTGGTGGCTGGTTCTGTGGCCGGTGGCTTCTCGGCTCCTGTGGGAGCCGCTGCGCTGCCCAGTAAACGGCTGATGGCGGCCACATCCGGTGCCACCGGCGCAGCCACAGCCACGGCAGGCACCATCCCACCCAAAGGGGCGGACAGGCGCAGGCCCCAGTAGGCCGCGCTGGCAGCGGCGGCGGCCCAAAGCGCCAAGGTGGCGAGGCGCACGCCCCAGCCGGTATCTGTAGTGGTCACCATCGTCGGATTATCATGCAGGCGCTTTGTGTGACTGCTCTTCTTCTGGATACCGATGCCTCTTCTTGACTTTGCCCGTAGCGCACGCCACTCTCTTCAACGTGGCTTTACCCTGATCGAACTGATGGTGGTGCTGGTCATTATTGGCGTGCTGGCCGCGCTAATCGTGCCCAATGTGCTGGATCGGGCCGACGATGCACGCACCACAGCGGCGCGCACCGACGTGACCAACGTCATGCAGGCCCTCAAGCTCTACAAGCTCGATAACCTGCGCTACCCCACCGCAGAACAGGGCTTGCAGGCCCTCGTAGCCAAACCCAA
>JAIESZ010000195.1 GCA_019745615.1 Burkholderiaceae bacterium | reverse complement strand
GCCCCAGCCAAGCTCAACCTGTTTCTGCATATCACCGGACGCCGCGCCGATGGCTACCACCTGCTGCAATCGGCCTTTGTGCTGATTGACTGGTGCGACACGCTGCACTTTGCACTGCGCCAAGACGGCCAGATCAGCCGCGAAGACCTGAACATCCCACTGCCCGCTGATGACCTGATCGTGCGCGCTGCCAAAGCGCTGCAAACCGCCACAGGCTGCACGCTAGGCGCGCACATTGGCATCCACAAAAGCATTCCAGCCCAAGCCGGCATGGGCGGCGGCTCCTCCGATGCTGCCAGCACCCTGCTGGCGCTCAACCGGCTGTGGCAACTCAACCTCAGCCGTGCTGCCTTGAGCCACATTGGCCTACCCTTGGGGGCCGATGTGCCGTTCTTTCTATGTGGTCACCCGGCTTGGGTAGAAGGCATTGGCGAACAAATCACCCCCCTGACAGGCGCGCACCACCTGCCCCCAGCGCAGTTTGTGGTGGTCAAGCCCGGCGCTGGTTTGGCTACCCCGGCCATTTTTGCCGCCCCCACGTTAAAACGCGATTCCAGCCCCGTCCGCATAGAAGCGTTCTGCCAATCGCCCTACCAGTTTGGGCGCAACGATCTCCAGCCCGTAGCCGAACTGCTGTGCCCTGATGTTAAAAAAGCAGTGGATTGGCTAGAAGCACAAAAATTACATGCTAGAATGACGGGGTCGGGAAGTGCTGTGTTTGCGCAGCTGTCACATACCGATACTCTCGCAGTTGCACCAAGCAACTGGCAAGTTAAAAAATGTGACAATCTGATGATTCATCCTCTCAGCAGTTGGATTTCAGGTATATAATTGAAGGCTTGCTGAATAACGTTCAGTAGGCCTGTGTAGGGGAGTCGCCAAGCTGGTTAAGGCACCGGATTTTGATTCCGGCATGCGAAGGTTCGAATCCTTCTTCCCCTGCCAAATTCTTCGCCTCATTGCAGGCAAACACACTTCAGCCAGATTGCTGGGCAGCTCATGCAAGCCAATCCTCTCGATTTCATGGTTTTCACCGGCAATGCCAATCCTAGCATGGCCGCTGACATCGCCAAGCACCTTGGCACCACTTTGGGGGCCGCTGATGTCAGCCGCTTCTCTGACGGTGAAGTCACCGTAGAAATCAAAGAAAACGTCCGTGCCCGTGATGTGTTTGTGGTTCAGTCCACCTGCGCACCCACGAATGAAAACCTGATGGAACTGCTGATCATGGTCGATGCGCTCAAACGCGCCTCGGCTGAACGCATCAGCGCCGTAATTCCCTATTTTGGTTACGCCCGCCAAGATCGCCGTCCGCGTTCTACCCGCGTGCCCATCTCGGCCAAGGTGGTGGCAAACCTGTTGCAAACCGTGGGCGTGGCCCGCGTTTTGACCATGGATTTGCACGCCGACCAAATCCAAGGTTTCTTCGACATCCCGGTCGATAACATCTACGCTTCGCCGGTGTTGCTGGGCGATCTGCGCCAAAGAAACTACGAAAACCTGATCGTTGTGTCGCCCGACGTGGGTGGCGTGGTGCGCGCTCGTGCGCTAGCCAAGCAACTCGGTTGCGATTTGGCCATCATTGACAAGCGCCGCCCCAAGGCCAACGTCTCTGAAGTGATGCACGTCATCGGCGAGATCGAAGGGCGCAATTGCGTCATCATGGACGACATGATCGACACCGCCGGTACCTTGGTCAAAGCCGCCGAAGTGCTCAAAGCACGCGGTGCCAAGAGTGTCTACGCTTACTGTACCCACCCCATTTTCTCTGGCCCGGCCATTGACCGCATCACTGGCTCCGCACTGGATGAAGTGGTCGTTACCAACACCATTCCCTTGAGTGCCGCCGCCAGTGCCTGCACCAAGATTCGCCAGCTCTCCGTAGCACCGCTGATTGGCGAGACCATCCAGCGCATTGCCAACGGTGACTCGGTGATGAGTTTGTTCTCAGACCAAGACGATTAAGTCTGAGTCTGGCAAAAAGCCTGGCCCTCTCCTGCGTTGGCGAGGGCCTTTTTACAACCGAAGGTGACACTGGTCGCGGTGCGCCTCTCACGGAGAAATTTTATGAACATCGTCGCTTTTGAGCGCGCCAAGCAAGGCACGGGTGCGAGCCGCCGTCTGCGTAATTCTGGCCGTACCCCCGGCATCATCTACGGTGGTGACACCCAGCCCCAAGCCATCGAAGTCGATCACAACGGTCTGTGGCACACCCTGAAGAAGGAAGCCTTCCACTCCAGCGTGCTGGACATGGACTTGGGCGGCCAAACTGTCAAGGTCGTATTGCGCAATGTGCAATACCACCCCTACAAGCAACAAGTGCTGCACATTGACTTCCAGCGCGTGGATGCCAAGACCAAGCTGCACCTGAAGGTGCCAGTGCATTTCGTTGGCGCAGACGAATCGGCTGCCGTCAAGGTCGATCACTGCACCGTCAACGTCGTGGTCAACGAACTCGATGTCACCTGCATGCCATCCGATCTGCCAGAGTTCATCTCGGTCGATCTGAGCGAGCTGAAGAAGGGTGCTACCCTGCACCTGAAGGACGTCAAGTTCCCCCGTGGCGTGACTCCTGTCACCCGTGGCAGCCAGAACAACCCCGCTCTGGTCTCTATGGTGGCACCCGTCATCGTGGTAGAAGCTCCCGTGGTTGCTGCTGCACCCGCCAAGGGCAAGGGCAAGGGCAAGAAGTAATTTCTGGTCTGTGGTGGCGG
>JAIESZ010000304.1 GCA_019745615.1 Burkholderiaceae bacterium | reverse complement strand
GGGCGTCCCGCGAGTCACCAGATGCATACTGTGTTCGACCCGCTGCGCCTGTCCTCGATCTCCATGGACGTCATGGCCGTGAACCGGGGTACACCGCAAGGTATTGTCCAGCGCCAGCAGGCCCGTTTGGCCCAGTTACTGGAGGCCACCTTGCGCGGCTCGCGCCTATACCGCTCACTGTGGCCTGCTGGCACCACCGCCAACACGCCACTAGAGCAACTGCCCGTGGTCACGCGCCACCAACTCATGGCCAATTTTGACCATTGGGTCACTGATCCACAGATCAACCTAGAAGCACTGCGCCAATTCACTGCCGACCCTGCGCGCATTGCCCAGCCTTGGCTGGGGCGCTACATAGTCTGGGAGAGTTCGGGCACCAGCGGAGAGCCGGGTATCTTCGTGCAAGACGTGGCCACCATGGCCGTCTATGACGCCCTAGAGGCCCTGCGCCGCTGCGCTACCCGGCCTTTGACGCGCTGGCTCGATCCTCTGGGTCTGACGGAGCGCATCGCTTTTGTCGGGGCCACGGGCGGACACTTTGCCAGTTATGCCTCAGTGCAGCGGCTGCGTGCTATCAACCCGGTGTTGTCTAGCACCATGCGCAGCTTTTCTATCCAAGCGCCTACCCACATGCTGGTGGCCCAGCTCAATGCCTTTTCGCCTTCGGTGGTAGTCACTTATCCCACAGTCGCTGCCTTGTTGGCCGACGAGGCCCGCTCTGGTGCCCTGCGGGTGCGCCCACGTGAAATCTGGACGGGCGGGGAGTCGTTGAGCCCAACAGTACGCACCCATGTGCAGCAAACCTTAGGCAGTCTGGTGCGCAACAGCTATGGCTCCTCAGAGTTTCTGGCCATTGGCTGGGAATGCGCGCATGGCCACATGCACGCCAACACCGATTGGGTGATTTTGGAGCCGGTGGACGAGCATTTCCGTCCGGTGCCACCGGGACAACCCTCTTGCAGCGTATTACTCACCAATCTGGCCAACCACGTCCAACCCTTGGTGCGCTACAACCTCAATGACCACCTCACCCTACACTCCGAACGCTGTGCTTGTGGTTCACCCTTGCCGGTCATCACGGTGCAAGGACGCCGCGATGAGCCATTGATCATGGCGGGGGCTAACGGCCAACCTGTGACGCTGCTGCCCTTGGCCTTGTCCACAGTGCTTGAAGACGAAGCCGGGGTATTTGACTTTTATTTGCACCAATTGGATAACACCACCTTGGTGCTGCACATCCCCCTTGAGGGCGAGGCCGGGCGGGCCGCCATGGTCAGGGGCTGTGCCGCCCTGACGGCATTTGCCACAGCCCAAGGCGTCACGGCCATTGAAGTACGCGCCGAGCTAGGCCAAGCCGTGCCCCGTGGCCGCAGCGGCAAAGCCTGCCGTATCACGGCCTGCATTGCCGACTGATCTCTCCTGATCTTTTTTCCTCTTTGCCTTCATGATGACAGCACGGTGCCACCCCTTTGCGGGTGCTACCGTGCTCTTGGCATTGCCCGCTGTGGGTGCCACACTGTCATAGAACACTCATTTCTTTGTCATGGCTTTGTCGTGATCGGTGGCTTATTATGTGGTCACAGTGATTGGGGCATGGACGGCATCAAAGCAGTGTCACATCGGGGGGATCTTAAAAACCACCGAGTTCTTCACGCGCTAAACGATATGTCAGTCATAAATGAAGTTTGGCATACTGCCTTTTTTGTAATGTATTGAGCCTGAAGGATTTGCAATGGATAAAGCTAATGCCTCCTGTGTGCCGTTTGAACGTCAGCGCGAAGCTACCAAAGCGCTAGATGAGACGTTCCACGGTTTTCTGACACGCAGCACAATGGGCCTATCCCCCATTGCACTGGCGCTGGCAGCTGCTGATTGGGCCATGCACTTGGCCGCCTCTCCTGGCCGCCAGTTGGTGCTGGGCCAGCGGGCGCTGGCTTTGGGCCAGCAAGCGCTGGCCAGCGCCGTGGCCCCCCCTGAGGACGAGCAAGGCCAGCCTATGGTCGATAACGACAACCGCTTTACCGATCCAAGCTGGCGTCAGTGGCCGTTCAGTGCGCTCAAAGAAGGTTACAAAGCCAACAGCGCTTGGTGGCGTGAGGCGGTGCAAGTCGATGGCATGTCCCGCCACCACAGCCACATGGTGGAGTTTTTTAACCGCCAGATCATGGACACCCTTACCCCGTCCAACTGGTTGTTAACCAACCCAGAGGCACTGCACAAAGCCCAAGAAACCCAAGGCCAGAGCTTGGTACAAGGTTATGAGCATTTTGCCGACGACATGCGCAAGGCCGAAGTGGCCCGCAGCGCACCCGAAACGCTGGAGCCACTCACCTTTGCTGTCGGCAAGGATGTAGCCATCACGCCCGGCAAGGTGGTATACCGCAACCACCTCATTGAGCTGATCCAATACAGCCCCACCACCGACAAAGTCTATCCAGAGCCGTTGCTCATTGTGCCTTCGTGCATCATGAAGTACTACATTTTGGATTTGTCGCCGTCCAACTCGATGGTGCGCTACATGGTGGGCCAAGGCTACACCGTGTTCATCATCTCGTGGCGCAACCCCGACGCCTCCGACCGCGATTTGGGTATGCAAGACTACCTGCACATGGGCGTAATGGATGCCTTGGCCGCCATCAAAGCGCGCACCGGCGCACCGCGTGTCCATGCCTTGGGTTACTGCTTGGGTGGCACCTTCATGGCCATTGTGGC
>JAIESZ010000158.1 GCA_019745615.1 Burkholderiaceae bacterium | reverse complement strand
CCGTGGACAACCCGGTCGATCACATTGCCAATGGCACCGCCCAAAATGCTAGCCAAGGCAAAAGAAAACAATTTTTGCCCAGGGTGTAAGCGTAACTGCCAAACAATGACCACCGTGGCCACTACGCCAATGCCGGTAAATAGCCAGCGCTGCCAGCCCCCGGCCTGCGCTAGAAACGAAAAAGCCGCGCCGGTATTGTGCGCCCGCACGATGTTAAAGAAGCCAGTGATGTGCGTCGCATCGCCTAATTGGTAGGCACCCACAATCATGGCTTTGGTGATTTGGTCGGCCACCAGCAGCAGCAGCGCCCAGCCCAGCCAAGGCCAGAGGCTGCCGCCTGTGCTGGGGCGGCCTAGCTCGGAAGCAGAACCCATTTAGGCGTGCGCCCGGTGCTCGCCGGTACCGTGCAGATTGCTGGTGCAGCGGCCACAGAGGGTCGGGTGGGCGCTGTCGTGGCCGACATCGTCGCGGTAATGCCAGCAGCGCTCGCATTTGGCGTCGGTGCTGGCGCTGACGGTGGCCGCATAGGCATCGCCCGCCACCAGTTCGATCTGCGAGGTGATAAAGACAAACTTCAAATCCTCGCCCAAACTGGCCAGCAGGGCATGGTCTTCGGGGGGCACGGTCAGGCGCACCTTGGCTTGCAGCGAGGAGCCGACTTGGCCTGCGCCGCGCACCACTTCGATGTCTTTATTGACCAAATCGCGGATGGCGCGGATGCGCGCCCATTTATCGAGCAACCCTTCATCGGCGGTAGCGCCCACACCAATGGCCCCATAGGTTTCCAAAAAGATGGATTCGGAGTTGCCAAAAAATTTCCACGCTTCTTCGGCGGTAAAGCTGAGGAACGGTGCCATCCAGCGCAGCATGGCGTGGGTAATATGCCAGAGTGCGGTTTGGGCGCTGCGCCGTGCCAAACTCTTGGGCGCGGTGGTGTAGAGCCGGTCTTTGAGCACGTCCAGATAGAAACCGCCCAAGTCTTCGGAGCAATACAGTTGTAGCTTGGCGACCACCGGATGAAACTCGTACACCTTGTAGTGCGCCAGCACCTCTTGTTGGAACTCGGTGGCACGGGTCAGGGCGTAGCGGTCAATCTCTAGCAGTTGCTCAAACGGCACGGCATCTTGCGCCGGGTCAAAATCGCTCACATTAGCGAGCAAAAAGCGCAGGGTGTTGCGGATGCGGCGGTACGAATCGACCACACGGGCCAAGATTTTGTCGTCGATGGCCAAGTCGCCGGAATAATCGGTGGAGGCGCACCACAGGCGGATGATTTCTGCGCCCAGCTTACCGCTCACCTCTTGCGGCGATACCGTGTTGCCCAGCGATTTGCTCATCTTCTTGCCTTGGCCGTCCACCGTAAAGCCGTGCGTGAGCAGGCCCCGGTAGGGGGCGCGGCCATAGATGGCGCTGGCCAACAGCAAGGAGCTGTGGAACCAGCCCCGGTGCTGGTCGTGGCCTTCGAGGTACAAGTCGGCTTCGGGGCCAGTGTCATGGTGCAGTTCGGCATGGGTGCCACGCATGACGTGCCAGAAGGTGGAGCCAGAGTCGAACCACACTTCCAAGATGTCGGTGCTCTTGGTGTAGTGCGGTGCGTCTTCCGCACCCAAGATTTCTTCGGTCGTGACGCGGCTCCAAGCCTCAATGCCGCCCTGTTCGATGATCTCAGCGGCTTGATCGACGATTTCCATCGTGCGCGGATGCAGCTCGCCCGAATCTTGGTGCAAGAAGAAGGGCAGCGGTACGCCCCACGAGCGTTGGCGCGAGATGCACCAGTCAGGCCGCCCGGCAATCATGTCGCGCAGGCGCGCTTTGCCGTTGGCGGGGTAAAAATGGGTGTGCTCAATGGCGTTGAGGGCGGTGGCGCGCAGCGTGCCTTCGGCCTTGTCGGTGGTGAACACGCCTTCGCCCTCATCCATGCGTACAAACCACTGGGCGGCAGCGCGGTAGATCACCGGCGTTTTGTGCCGCCAGCAATGGGGGTAGCTGTGGGTAATGGTGGTGGTGGCCAGCAGGCGACCGGCGTCGCGCAGGGTTTGCAGCACCACAGGCACGGCCTTCCAGATGTGCAGGCCGCCAAACAGCGGGAAGTCGGCGGCGTAGCAGCCGTTGCCCTGCACGGGGTTGAGGATGTCGTCGTACTTCAGGCCGTGGGCGATGCAGGAGTTAAAGTCATCAACGCCATAGGCGGGCGCGGCGTGGACGATACCGGTGCCGTCGCTGGCGGTGGCGTAGTCGGCCAGATAGACGGGGGCCAAGCGGCGGTAGCCATAGCTGCCATCGGGGCTGGCAACGTCGTACAGGGGGTGCTCAAACTCCAAGCCCTCCAGTTGCTGGCCGGGCACGGTGGCCAGCACTTCGCCTTGCAGGCCCCAGCGTTGCAGGCAGTTATCGACCAACTGCGCCGCCACAATGAACTGGCCGCGCTCAGTTTGCACCAGTGCGTAGGGCAATTCAGGATTGAGGTTCAGTGCTTGGTTGGCGGGAATCGTCCAAGCGGTGGTTGTCCAGATAACGATAAAGGCTTCTGGCTGCACGGCGGTCACGCCAAAGGCGGCAGCCAAGCGGGCCGGGTCATGGGCCTTGAAGGCCACATCCAGCGTTTCGCTCTTTTTGTCTTGGTATTCGATCTCGAACTCGGCCAGCGAGCTGCCGCAGTCAAAGCACCAGTACACCGGCTTGAGGCCGCGATAGACATAACCGCGCTCCAT
>JAIESZ010000355.1 GCA_019745615.1 Burkholderiaceae bacterium | reverse complement strand
GTCATAAAGCACATCCACCAGCCACGTAAAGCGCCGCGCTGGTGACGCCATACTCACAGGCATATGCGGCACATTCGACAGCAACACGGTATGAAACTGGTTGGCAATTTCTAAATAGTCGTTTTGCGAGCGCGGGCCACCGCACAGTTCCCGAAAATCCAACCACACCACGCCGCCAGCTTTGCGCCGGGCACGAATTTCTCGCGCTTCAATGTGCAATACTGGGTCTTCGTCGTGGATTTCAGCCAGTTGGTCAAAAGTTTTGCCCATCTCGGCATCGGCCTGCTCCCCCAAGGGGCAGTGGTACAGCTTGGCATTCTCTAGCGTGCGGCGACGGTAGTCGGTGCCGTTGTCCACGTTAATGACTTCCATGCGCTGGTTCAGCAGCGCAATGGCAGGCAAAATGCGGTCGCGGTGCAAGCCATTAGGGTAGAGACCATCCGGCTCAAAATTGGAGGTGGTGACAAAGCCCACACCATTCTCAAACAGCGCCACCAACAGGCGGTGCAAAATCATGGCATCGGTAATATCGGCCACATGGAACTCATCAAAACAAATGAGTTTGTAGCGCCTAGAGATACGTGCCCCCAGCACATCCAATGGGTTTTGTGTGCCTTGCAACACCGCCAGCTCGCGGTGTACCTCGCGCATAAATTCATGAAAATGCAGCCGCACTTTGCGCTTGAGCGGCACGGCATTAAAAAAGCAATCCATCAGAAAGCTTTTGCCACGCCCCACACCGCCAAACATATATACCCCCTTAGGGATATCGGGGCGGTTAATCAATTTTTTGAGCGCATTGGAGCGGCGTGACTTGTATACCGCCCACTCTTGGGCGCAGCGCTCTAAAGCCTGCACGGCGCGCAGTTGGGCTGGGTCACTCTGAAAGCCCTTGGCTACCAGTTCGGCCTCATAGGCCTGAAGAACGGAAACGGACAAAATCAGCCCCCTTGCTCTACAAAAAGAAAATCTCTGGTGCCCGACGTGCGGACACCAGAGTTATAAATCACCGCAACACTGTGGGTGAAAACCGTTGAAACGGTTTAGAAGTTTAGCGTGCGCTTGTCCACGGCCAAGGCTGCTTCTTTGGTGGCTTCACTCAAAGAGGGGTGGGCATGGCAGATGCGGGCGATGTCTTCGGCGCTGGCCTTAAATTCCATCGCTACCACGGCTTCAGAGATCAGCTCGGATGCCATGGGGCCAACGATGTGGACGCCCAAGATCTCGTCGGTAGTGGCATCGGCCAAGAACTTGACCATGCCGGTGGTATCGCCCAGTGCGCGGGCACGGCCATTGGCCAAGAACGGGAAGGTACCAGCCTTGTATTTCACGCCGTCGGCCTTGAGTTGTTGCTCAGTGCGGCCCACCCATGCAATTTCGGGGCTGGTGTAAATCACCCAAGGAATGGTGTTGAAGTTGACATGGCCGTGTTGGCCAGCAATGCGCTCGGCTACGGCCACGCCTTCTTCTTCGGCCTTGTGTGCCAGCATCGGGCCACGCACCACGTCACCCACCGCCCAGACGCCGGGCAGGTTGGTCTTGCAGTCGCCATCGACCACAATCGCGCCGCGCTCGTCCAGTTGCAGGCCCACAGCTTCGGCATTGAGGCCGTTGGTGTTGGGCACGCGGCCAATCGACACGATGAGCTTGTCGGCGTCCAGCGTTTGGGCTTCGCCCTTGGCATTGGTGTAGGCGATAGAAACACCCTTCTTGCCGTTCTTGATCTCGCCAACCTTCACGCCCAGCTCAATCTTCAGGCCTTGCTTGTCGAAGGCTTTTTTGGCTTCCTTGGCGATTTGCTCGTCCACGGCACCCAAGAAGGTGGGCAGACCTTCCAAAATGGTCACATCGGCACCCAGACGACGCCAGACCGAACCCATTTCCAGACCAATCACGCCGGAGCCAATCAGGGCCAGCTTTTTCGGCACAGCGCCGATGCGCAGCGCGCCGTCGTTGGATAGCACGTTTTCTTCGTCAAACGGTGTGCCGGGCAAGGCGCGGGCGTTGGAGCCCGTAGCGATGATGACTTGCTTGGCTACCAAGGTTTCGGGCTTGTCGCCAGCCACTTGGACTTCGTAGCCACCTTCGACAGCCTTGGCAAAAGAGCCACGGCCGTGGAAGAAGCTGACCTTGTTCTTTTTGAACAGGTACAAGATGCCGTCGTTGTTTTGCTTGACCACGTTGTCTTTGCGCGCAACCATTTTTGCCACGTCGATTTTGACGTCTTTGGCGCTGATGCCGTGCTCGGCAAAATGGTGGTTGGCGTGGTCAAAGTGCTCCGATGATTGCAGCAGTGCCTTGGAGGGGATGCAACCCACGTTGGTGCAGGTGCCGCCGGGTGCGGGGCCGCCCTTGTCGTTCTTCCACTCGTCGATACAAGCGACGTTAAAACCCAGTTGGGCGGCACGGATGGCGGCAATGTAACCACCGGGGCCAGCGCCAATCACCACGACATCAAATGCTTTGCTCATAAAAATCTTTCTTTATCGGTTCAAAAAAACCCACCGATGGGCACCGGCGCAAGCCGGGCCACATGGGTGGGCTAATCGGTCAGGGTTTAGATGTCAAACAGCAGGCGCGAAGGGTCTTCCAGCGCTTCTTTCATCGCTACCAAGCCCAGCACAGCTTCACGACCGTCAATGATGCGGTGGTCGTAAGACATGGCCAAGTAGTTCATCGGACGGATGACGATCTGGCCGTTTTC
>JAIESZ010000371.1 GCA_019745615.1 Burkholderiaceae bacterium | reverse complement strand
GGGTGATTTGGCTCTCGGTACAAACTGGCATTCCGGCCAAACCGGCGGCCAATGTGGCCCGGCTGGCACCGGGTTTTATGCCCGAATTTTCAGTGCTGGCCCTGCTGGTAGCCCTGAGTGCCAGTGCGGCTTGGTGTGTCTTGGTGGCTTGGCGTGCTGGACGCCATCGGGCAGCCATCTGGAAAAGTTTGGTACTGCCTGCTGCAGGTGCCACCCTGAGCTGGGTCTTACTGATGACGTTGTGGCTCCCTATACTCAACTATGCGCGCAGCGATGCCCCACAAAGCCGAGCAGTGGTGACAGCACTAGGGCAGCCATCTGGCTGTGTCTATGCACATGCCCTCAGCCGCACCCAAGTGGCTGCCTTGCAATACTACGGGGCGCTAGCGTTGCAACTTTTGCCGCAGCGTGGGCCAACCCACACCGCCCACACCACGTGTGATTGGCTCATCACCAGCCACAGCTATCGCTTACCAGAGGCTTGGACTGGCGCATGGACAGAACAAGCCCGCATCACCCGGCCTACTGACAAAACCGATGTGCTGATCGTTTATCGGCGCTTAACTGCCAGAGACTAAGGTGGCAGCATGGGGCAGCCCCACTGGTGCCCGCACCCGACTGGCCGGAAAATGCACACTGAAAGTGGAACCTTGGCCCAAGGTGCTCTGAATGTGCAAGGTGGCATCGTGGCGCTGCAACACATGCTTGACAATGGCAAGCCCCAGCCCGGTGCCGCCCGTTTCACGCGAGCGGCTGCGGTCAACGCGGTAAAAACGCTCGGTCAGGCGCGGAATATGCACCGCATCAATGCCAGGGCCGGTATCGCGCACGGCAAACACAGCGCTGCCATCATCCTGCCAGCGCCAGCTCACTTCAATCGTGCCACTGGCTGGGGTATAACGCACTGCATTGCTAATCAAGTTGGACAGGGCACTTTGCAACTCGGTCTGGATACCGGCAATCTCACCCATGCCCTCTGGCGGCGCAGGCAGCGGAAAAGTCATGGTGTGGTGGCGCGTTTGGTGGCGCGTGAGCAATTGCGACAAGGCACGGCCCTCGTCGGCGCAGTGCTCTAACAGATGCTGGAGCGAAACCCAGCCGCCCATGCCGGGGCGTGGGCTTTCTTCTAGGCGCGATAAGGTCAGCAGGCCCTGCACCACGCTTTGCATCCGTGCCGACTGCTGCGCCATCAAAGCCAAATAGCGCGTCTGCTCTTCGGCAGTCAGTTGCAAAGTTTGTAGGGTTTCAACAAACCCGGCCAGCACCGTCAGTGGCGTGCGGATTTCGTGCGACACATTAGCCACAAAATCGCGGCGCATGGCCTCGGCCTGCTCTAGTGCCGTGATGTCACGCGAGATCATCAGCTTGCGCCCTTGACCGTGTGGGTAGATTTGTACCGACAGCCGCACGGGTCGCGCTGGCGTACTCAAACGCCCCTGCAACACCACATCGTGGCTATAGTCCTTGCCGTTGTAGTAGGCGGTAAAGTCGGGGTCGCGCACCAAGTTGCCCAGCGATTGCATCTGATCACGCTCGGCATCAAAACCAAAATGGCCGCAGGCAGTTTTATTGCACCATTCGATATGGCCCTGTGAGTCCAGCAACACCAGCCCGTTGGGCGAAGCCTGCAACGCAGCAAACACATCATCCAAACGCCGTTGGTACTCTTGCACCTGTTGCTGCTGGATACGCAACAGGCGGCGCACCCGATCCACCGCCAACCCCCACAAGCCATGCATATCTTGCGGTGCTGCATCCAGCTCACCGCTGCGAAACCAGCGCAGCACCCGTGCCCCACGCCAAAGGTCACTGGCAAACCAGCACCAGCCCGCAAAGGCCCCTCCCAAGGCAGCACCCCAAGCACCGGCATACCACCAGCCCAACAGCAATCCCATAGCCTGGCTGAACGAGAAAATAAAAACACGCCAGGTCATTGCAAAGGCTCGGTGATGTTAAGGAACAAATACTGTTTAAGCTTGCAGCAGCGCCTTGGGTTGCGCCGTCAGGCGGTAGCCCGCACCGCGCACGGTCTCGACCATCGTGCCCGCCACGCCCAGCGCCTCGCGCAGGCGTTTGACATGCACATCAACGGTGCGCTCTTCAATAAAGACGTGGTCGCCCCACACCTTATCGAGCAATTGCGAGCGGCTGTGTACGCGCTCAGGGTGCTTCATCAAATAATGCAGCAACTTGAACTCGGTGGGCCCCACCTTGACCGGCTGCTCTTGGCACGACACCCGGTGCGTGGCCGCATCCAGCGTCAAAATGCCAATGGTCACGCTGTCGTTGAGCTGCTCAGGCGCGCGGCGGCGCAGCACGGCACGGATACGCGCCAGCAGCTCTTGGGTAGAAAACGGCTTGGTGATGTAATCATCGGCCCCCGCATCAAGGCCAGCCACCTTGTCTGGCTCATCGCCACGGGCCGTGAGCATCAAGATAGGGATGGGCTTGGTGCGGCTATCAGCCCGCCATTTGCGTGCCAATGCCAAACCACTCTGGCCCGGCAGCATCCAGTCGAGCAAAATCACATCCGGCAGCACGGCGTCCAGCTCGCGCTGGGCCGACTCGCCATCTTCTGCCCAGATTGGTGAGAAACCGTTGTGGCGCAGATTGACAGCAATCAACTCTGCAATGGCCGGTTCATCTTCAACAATCAGAACGCGGGGAAATTGTTTCATCGTTCAGGCCCGGCT
>JAIESZ010000082.1 GCA_019745615.1 Burkholderiaceae bacterium | reverse complement strand
TCGCAAGTGCGCTCTGGCACCCAATCGGTCACTGCGGCCTCGACTGAAATCGCCCAAGGCAATCTGGACTTGAGCCACCGTACCGAACAGACCAGCAGCAACTTGCAAGAAATGGCCGTTGCCATCGACGAGTTGACCCGCACAGTGACCCAATCGACCGAGTCCGCCCAACGGGCGGCCCACTTGGCCCAAACCGTCTCGAACTCTGCCAATCTGGGCGGTGACGTAGTAGCCAAAGTGGCAAAGAACATGTCGCAAATCACCGAGCATTCCAAGCACATTGGGGATATCGTCGGCATCATTGATGGCATTGCCTTCCAGACCAATATCTTGGCCCTCAATGCTGCGGTAGAGGCGGCACGGGCCGGTGAGCAAGGTCGGGGTTTTGCCGTGGTGGCCTCTGAGGTGCGTACCTTGGCCCAACGCAGCGCCCAATCGGCCAAAGAAATCAAAGAGTTGATCCAAGCATCTGAAACCTCGGTGGGGGTGGGTGCCACGCTGGTGGGCCAATCTGGCGATGTGATGCGCGAGATGGTGCAAGGCGTACAGCAGGTCAGCCAGCTGATTGCCGAAATCGCAGGCATGGCGCAATCCCAGCGTGACGGCATCAGCCAAGTACAAATGGCAGTGGGCCAGCTTGACCAGATGACGCAGCAAAATGCCGCGCTGGTCGATGAGTCTGCCGCCTCGGCCCACTCCATGAATGAGCAGGCGCAAAAGCTCTCTAGCTTGGTCGGGCAGTTCCGCCTATAAGGCTACCTACCCCAATACCAGTTACCAAGCGTGCAGTGCGTTGTCCGGAAAGGTGCCCGCCTTGACGGCACGCACATAGGCTTCCATTGCACCGCGCACGCTGCCTGCATCCTGCATAAAGTTGTGGACGAATTTGGCCATCTTGCCCAAATTCATGCCCAACATGTCGTGCAACACCAGCACTTGACCCGCCGTGCCATTGCCCGCACCAATGCCAATGGTGTGGCAGTGCGTAAGCTCTTGCGTCAGTTCGGCTGCCAGCTGCGCGGGCACCATCTCTAGCACCACCATCGTGGCCCCAGCATCTTGCAAATCGAGCGCGTGGCGGCGTAGGGTTTGCGCTGCTTGGTCGCCCTTGCCCTGCACGCGGTAGCCACCCAAGGCATGAACGGTTTGCGGTGTCAGGCCCAAATGGGCGCAGACCGGAATGCCGCGCTCGACCAAAAAACGCACGGTCTCAGTCGTCCAGCCGCCGCCTTCAAGCTTGACCATGTGGGCACCGGCGTGCATCAGTGCCGAGGCGCTGCGCATGGCCTGCTCTTTCGATTCTTGGTAGCTGCCAAAGGGCAGATCACTGACCACCCAAGCCGTGCCCTGCACCCGGCGCAGGCCACGGGCCACGCTGTCGGTGTGGTAGATCATGGTCTCTAGCGTGACGCCCACGGTGCTGCCCAAGCCTTGGCAGACCATGCCCAAAGAATCCCCCACCAGCAGGCACTCGACGCCAGCGGCATCGGCTACAGCGGCAAAAGTGGCGTCATAGGCCGTGAGCATGGTAATTTTGTCACCCACCTCGCGCATTTGTTGCAGGCGCGGCAAACTCACTGGGCGGCGCTGGGGCAGCGGTGAGGCCGGGGGCAAGGTGCCATAAGGGGTGGCCGTGGTAGCAGAGGGCGTGGCAATTTCAGTCATTAGGCCAACTCGCAAAGTCCATGAAAGGGCCGAAGTGTAGCCCTGCATGGTGCAAGCTGCATGGCAGCGGCAGCGAAGCCGCTATGCTTATCACACTATGACCTATCTCAACGATGAAACCCGTCAGGCGCTGCACAGCCAAGTGCTGCTGGATGTAGCCCGTGCATTGCAAGAAGACGTGGGCAGCGGCGATTTAACGGCGGCCTTGGTAGCCCCCCAACGCCGCGCCCGTGGCCGCATTTTGGCCCGCGAAGCGGCGGTGATTTGCGGTGCCCCTTGGGCCGAGGCCGCCTTTCGTGCCCTAGACCCGACCGTACAACTGCATTGGTGCGTGGCCGAAGGCCAGCGCTGCGCCCCCGATGAAGTGGTGCTGGAATTTGAAGGCAATGCCCGCGCCCTGCTCAGTGCCGAGCGCACCGCCCTCAATTTCTTGCAATTGCTGTCTGCGGTAGCCACCAAAACTGCCACCTATGTCGAGGCAGTGCAAGGCACCCGCGCACAGATTGTGGATACGCGCAAAACCATTCCCGGCCTGCGCTTGGCTCAAAAATACGCTGTGCGCGTGGGTGGTGGCACCAACCACCGCATTGGCCTGCACGATGCCGTGCTGATTAAAGAAAACCACATTGCCGCTGCGGGTGGCGTGACGCCGGTGCTGCAAGCAGCACAACAAACAGCCGCCCGCGCCCAATTTATTGAAATCGAAGTAGAAACACTGGCGCAACTAGAAGAAGCCTTGGCCGCTGGTGCCAAAATGGTGCTGCTGGACAACATGCCCAAGGCGCAACTACACGAGGCCGTACGCATCAACGCCGGGCGGGCGATTTTGGAAATCTCTGGCGGCGTGACGCTGGAGGGCCTGCGCGCCTTGGCCGAAACTGGCGTCGATCGTATCTCCATTGGCGGCCTGACCAAAGATGTCAAGGCTACCGATTTTTCTATGCGTTTGCAGGAGCTTGCTTAAATGACCACCCCTGAAGCCCTCAAAGACGTTGAATACGAACA
>JAIESZ010000042.1 GCA_019745615.1 Burkholderiaceae bacterium | reverse complement strand
CTGGGCAGTTCTACCGCGTCCCACTCAACCCCAGCAATGCCCGCAACATCGCGTTCATTGACCTGCGTGAGCATGTGGTGCAGACCGTGGCCGAACTCGTGGAACAGGGTAATGACATCGTCGTGCGTGAGCAGGGCAGGTTTGCCATCAACGCCTTCGGCAAAATTGCACACCAAATGGGCCACCGGGGTTTGCAATTGGCCGGTATCGGGGCGCAGCCAGCGGGTGCGGACATCGTCCATCCAAGCGCCACCGCGCTTGCCCGTGCGGGCCGGCATATCGAGGTAAAACTGGCCGACCAATTGGCCCGCCCGCTCAATGCGGTAAAACTCTACTGCTGGGTGCCACACCGGGGCCTGATCGGGCCGGATGCTGACTTCAAACAGGGTTTCGATGATTTTGAACAGCCCCGATAGCACCTTGGGGGCCAGAAAATACTGGCGCACCTCTTGCTCGCTGAAGGCATAGCGCGCCTCTTTGAGGCGTTCGGCAATGTAGGGCCAATCCCACGCTTGGGGGTCGGGCAAGCCCAAATGGTCGGCGGCGAAGGCGCGCAGATCGGCCACGTCCTTTTCGGCGTAGGGCCGGGCGCGCTGGGCCAAATCGCGCAGGAAGGTGATGACTTCAGTGGCCGATTGGGCCATCTTGGGCACCACCGAGACCTCGCCAAAGTTGGGGTAGCCCAGCAATTGCGCTTCTTCTTGGCGCAGCGCCAAAATTTCGCGGATAAAGGCGGTGTTGTCGAATTTCAGCGCTTCAGCCGGGGCTTGGTCAGAGGCACGGGTAACGTAGGCACGGTAAAGCTTTTCGCGCAGGGCGCTGCTGCGGGCAAACTGCATCACCGGCAGGTAGCAGGGCATACGCAGCGTGAGCTTGTAGCCATCTTTGCCTTCGGCTTGGGCGGCGGCGCGGGCGGCGTGTTGCACGTCTTCGGGCACGCCGTCTAGCTCCTCGGCGCTGGCGTAGTAGGCGTAGGCGTCGGTGGCGTCGAGGGCGTTTTCGCTGAACTTTTGTTGCAGCTCGGCTTGGCGCTCTTGGATTTGGGCGAAACGCTCTTTGGCTGGGCCGGTCAGTTCAGCCCCAGACAAAACAAAATTGCGCACCGCATTTTTTACCGCTTGGCGCTGCTCGGTGTTGAGCGTTTGTACGTCGATGGCCTTGTATTTGGCGTACATGCGCTCATCAGCACCTAGGCGCGTCCAAAACTCGGTCACGCGGGGCAACACGGCGTTGTAGGCAGCACGCAGCTCCGGGGTATCTACCACGCTGTTGAGGTGGTTGACAGCACCCCATGCCCGCCCCAGCTTCTCAGTGGCTACATCCAGCACTTGGGCCATCGCCTGCCACTGGGCCGGAAAGTCGGGGGCGGTGATGGTTTCTAGCGCCGCGTTAGCCTGCTCTAGCAACGTGTCTATCGCCGGGGCGACATCATTGGGGGTGATGCGGTCAAACGCGGGCAGGTCGGAGAAGTCGAGGAGGGGATTGCTCATGCGGGCTCAGATGGCGTTGTGGGCTACAGGTTCAAGGGAACGCGTGTAAAGAAGAGTTAAACCCCAGCGGCCCGTTCAGCCGCTTCCATCGTGTTGACCAGCAGCATGGTGATGGTCATGGGGCCGACGCCACCGGGTACTGGGGTGATGTAACCCGCCACTTCTTTGCAGCCGTCAAAATCGACATCGCCGCAGAGTTTGCCTTCGTCGTTGCGGTTCATACCCACGTCAATGACCACGGCACCGGGCTTGAGCATATCGGCGGTGAGCACGTTGCGCTTGCCCACGGCAGCCACCACGATGTCGGCTTGGCGGGTGTGGTGGGCCAGATCAGCGGTGCCGCTGTGGGTGACGGTAACGGTGGCGTTGGCCGCCAGCAGCATCATCGCCATCGGTTTGCCCACGATGTTGGAGCGGCCAATGACCACGGCGTGCTTGCCACGCAAATCTTTCATGCCGATGGATTCGAGCATTTTCATGCAGCCGTAGGGGGTGCAGGCCTTGAAGCCGACTTCACCCACCATCAAGGCACCGGCGCTGGCGACGTGGAAACCGTCCACATCTTTGAGCGGCGAGATAGCCTCGATCACCTTATGGTCGTCAATGTGCTTGGGCAGGGGCAGTTGCACCAAAATGCCATGGATGGACGGGTCGTTGTTGAGCGCTTCGACGCGGGCCAGCAGTTCGGCCTCGGTCAGGCTGGCGTCGTACTTTTCCAGCACGGAATGAAAGCCAGCCTCTTCGCACGCCTTGACCTTGTTGCGCACATACACTTGGCTGGCGGGGTTGTCTCCCACCAGTACCACGGCCAGACCAGGGGTGGTTCCTTGGGCTTTCAGGGCGGCGGCACGGGCGGCGACTTCGGTGCGCAGTTGGCGAGAGAGGGCGTTGCCGTCAATGAGTTGGGCAGTCATAGTGCAATATTGAATCAAAGATAAAAAGGAGACGTAGGGCTTACGTCAGGCTTTGGGCGCGTTTTGGCCCAACACCACTTTGAGCAGATCGGCCACGGTGTTGGCACCCAACTTTTCCATGATGTTGGCGCGGTGGGCTTCTACGGTTTTGATGCTGATGCCCAGATCGTCGGCAATTTGCTTGTTCAGGCGGCCCGCCACGATGCGCTCTAGCACTTGGCTTTCGCGGCTGGTGAGCTTGGACATCAAGGCTTCGCGGGTGGC
>JAIESZ010000218.1 GCA_019745615.1 Burkholderiaceae bacterium | reverse complement strand
CTGGGCACTTGGATGGCCTTGCGCCACGGTGCGGGCTTTGTGCGCGGTATTTTTCTGGCCGTGGTCAGCGCGCTCATTCTCAAGACGGGCTACGACGCCTTTTTGCGCTAATGTGGGCCTTGGGGCAAGCTGATGTCAGCCACGGCACGGGGGGTGCCCACGGGGGCCATCGCTTGGCCTTTGCGCACCGCAATGATGTCTTCCTCGCTGGGGTACTCGCCCAGCAGCCAGTAATCAAACACGCGCCGGGCAATGGGTGCAGCTTGGGCACCGCCAAAACCAGCATTTTCTACAATCACCGCCAAGGCAATCTGCGGGGCATCGGCGGGAGCAAAAGCAATGTACAGGGCGTGGTCGCGCTGGCGCTCTTGCAAACGGGCGGCGTTGTACTTGTCTTTTTGGCCAATGGTCACGGCTTGGGCAGTGCCGGTTTTGCCCCCTGACACATAGCGTGCCCCCGCAAACACTCTGGTGGAAGTACCGCCCTGCGTCACGCCCACCATCGCCCGCCGAATGGCATCAATATGGGCAGGCTTGTAGCCTAGCCGAACGGGCGGCGGCTGCTCAATCAGGCGGCGCTCGCGCGTCACGGCATCAATGGTAGCCAAACCCAAGTGCGGGCGGTACTGGGTGCCACCATTAGACAGCGTGGCTGTGGCATGGGCCAATTGGAGCATGGTGAAGTTGTTGTAGCCTTGGCCAATCCCTAAAGAGATGGTTTCGCCCGCATACCATTTTTTGTGCTCTGGGCGACGGTAAGTTTTGCGCTTCCACTCTTGGCTGGGCAGCACACCGCGCAACTCACCATTGAGGTCAATGCCTGTGATTTGGCCAAAGCCCAGCGGCTTCATGAAGTCGTGCATGGCATCAACACCCATGTCGTTGGCCAGTTGGTAGTAATAGACGTTGCTCGATTGCACAATGCTGCGGTACAAATCGACCGCGCCCAGCCCGTGGTCGCCGTGGCTGCGAAAGCTGTGGCCGCCAAAAGTCCAAGAACCACTATCGTTGATGATAGTGCCCGGTGTGCGCTTGCCCGTCTCCAGCGCTGCCAGCCCCATGAAGGGTTTGTAGGTGGAGCCGGGCGGATAGGTGCCACGCAAGGCGCGGTTGAGCAGTGGCTTGTCCAACGATTCGTTCAGCGTGGCCCAATTTTCTTGGTCAATGCCCTCGACAAACAGATTTGGGTCAAAGGTAGGCTTGCTCACCAGCGCCAACACTTCACCATTGCGGGGGTCAATGGCAACCAAGGCCCCCCGGCGATCCCCAAACAACTCCTCAACCATCAGCTGCAACTTGATGTCTAGCGCCAGCGCCACGGTGTGGCCCGGCGTAGCCGGAAAGCTATTGAGCCTGCGCACGGCCCGGCCTCCGGCAGAGGTTTCCATTTGGTCTACGCCGGTGATGCCATGCAATTGGCGCTCAAAACTTTGCTCAATACCCAGCTTGCCGATGTATTCGGTGCCCCGATAATTGGACTGCTCTTCCGACTCTTCGATGCGCTCTTTTTCTTTCTGGTTGATGCGGCCAATATAGCCAATGGCGTGGCTGGCTACATCGCCCAAGGGGTAGTTGCGAAACAGCCGCGCCTTCACATCGACGCCCGGAAAGCGGTAGCGCTGGGCAACAAAACGGGCCACCTCCTCATCGCTCAGGCGTGTGCGAATAGGCAAAGAGTCAAAGCTGCGCGACTCCTCGCGCAGGCGCTTGAAGCGGCGCTTGTCACGGGGGTGGATTTCTACCACCTCCGACAGGGCCTCGATGGTCTTGTCTAAATTGCCTGCATTGGACGGCGTAATTTCTAGCGTGTAAGCGGCATAGTTGGTAGCCAACACTACGCCGTTGCGATCCAAAATTAAGCCCCGATTCGGCACCACCGGCAATACGGCAGTGCGGTTGCTTTCGGCCTGCTCGGCCAGATCGGCATGGCGCACCACCTGCAAAAATACCAAGCGCCCCACCACCAACGAAAAGGCCAACAGCACCGCCAGCCCGACCACCACAATCCGCGCACGAAAACGTGCGCTATCCATCTCAACGTTGCGCAGTTCAGTCATAGGGGGCGGTTTGCATCCCGGTCGGGAGGGCGGCGTTGTGGTGCCAATAAGACCCAACTGGCTACGGGCCAAAGCACGGCCTCCAGCAAAGGAGCCACAGCCACCTCCAGCCCCAGAAAGCCACCACCAGAGACCAAACGCACCAGCAGTTGCAGCGCATGCACCGCAGCAAACAAGCCCAGCAACTGTGGGGCCTGCACCCAAGGCTTAAACCACAACAAACGCCGATGCCCCAAGCTGGTACCAAACATCAACGCGGCATAGGCCAAAGCGTGTTGGCCCAGCAAAGACGATTGCTGTACATCCATACACAAACCAAACATGAATGCCACACCCATGCCCACACGATCGGGCTGGTGGATGCCCCAAAAGGCCAACAAAATCAGCAACACATCCGGCCGCCAGAGCAACTGCCCCAGTGGCAACATGTTGAGCACCAACCCCACCAACAAGGTAATGGCAATAAACACCGGATTGGCTGGCAGCAACAACTGCTGCCCACGGGGCATAATCATCGCCGTACTCCCAACTTGGGGGACGCTGCCGGTTCTGGCGGCTGGCGTGTGGGCATATTGTCTACTGGGGTA
>JAIESZ010000256.1 GCA_019745615.1 Burkholderiaceae bacterium | reverse complement strand
GGTAGCGGCAGTAGCCTCGGCCTGTTCTGCCGCCACCACCACCACCATGCCAATGCCATTGTTGAAGGTGCGGTTCATCTCGATATCGTCAATGCCCGCCGTGGCCTGCAACCAAGCAAACAGCTCGGTTTGGGGCCAACTGTCCTTTTGCAGGTGCGCTGCGGTGCCTTCGGGCAACACACGCGGAATGTTTTCGAGCAGACCACCGCCGGTGATGTGGGCCAGCGCCTTAATGGGGTGCTGTGCCAGTGCCGCCAGCACGTTTTTCACATACAGGCGAGTCGGCTCCATGATGGCCTGCTTGAACGGCTTGCCATCGAGGGTAGCTGGGGCATTGGCACCCGCCCGCTCAATGCACTTACGCACCAAGCTAAAGCCATTGGAATGCACCCCAGCCGAGGCCAGACCCAACACCACATCACCAGGTTGCACATTTTGGCCCGTGAGAATTTTGGACTTTTCGACGGCACCTACGGCAAAACCAGCCAAATCGTACTCACCAGCGGGGTACATACCGGGCATCTCGGCGGTTTCGCCGCCAATCAGGGCGCAACCCGACAGCTCGCAGCCCTTGGCAATACCACCGACCACCGCAGCAGCGGTATCTACATCCAACTTGCCGCAGGCAAAATAATCCAAGAAGAATAAAGGCTCGGCACCTTGCACCAACACATCATTGACGCTCATGGCCACCAAATCGATGCCCACGGTGTCGTGCATGTTCCACTCAAAAGCCAGCTTGAGCTTGGTACCGACGCCATCGGTACCCGACACCAACACCGGTTCTTGGTAGCGCTTGGGCACTTCAAACAGAGCGCCAAAGCCACCAATACCGGCCAGCACGCCCTCGCGCATGGTCTTTTTGGCCAGTGGCTTGATGCGCTCGACCAGCGCGTCGCCAGCGTCAATATCGACGCCAGCATCTTTGTAGGAAAGGGGAGTAGGATGGAGTGCAGAGGAGCTCATGGCGGGCGTGGCACGGATCAGCGTGCTAACAGACTAAAATTTGCGCAGATTCTACGGGCTACGCGTACAGCGCTGTCCAAAGTTGCCCTCAAGGGCGTACGGTCAACAGCACCTCCCGGCCTGCAACCGCCGCCCACCACAGGCTGTCAGCTTTGCTGGCCGCTACACTGCTCTCGTCACTTTGCCCGCTGATCCATGCCACGATTTGCTAACCTTTCATGTGCCATCCCGCCTGTGCCGGGGCAACAGCCATGAAGCAGCTTGCCTTGGACATCGGTTTAGCGCCCATGCCCACGCTGGAGCGCTTTTTTCCCGGCCCCAATGCAGCGGCCCTAGAGCACTTGCTGCAATCGGTGCATAGCAGCGCCAGCGATGCCCATTCCCCCGTGCCTACCTACCTCTGGGGCGAGCCGGGCAGCGGCAAATCCCATTTGCTCAAAGCCGTGCGTGAAACCCTGCGTGAGCAAGGGGCTAGCGTGGGTTGGCGCGATGCGCGCAGCAAGTACGCCCCAGCGTTTGATGAACGCTGGACAGCGGTCATCCTAGACGACGTACACCTCTACAGCACCCCGCAACAGGCTGTAGCCTTTAACTGGTTTATCAACGCCATGAGCCCAGCCAACGGCGTGCCGCGCTGGGTGCTGGCCGCTGGCAACCTGCCACCATCAGACTTGCCCCTGCGCGCTGATTTGCGCAGCCGTTTGGGCTGGGGCGATGTGTTCCAGTTGCACCTGCTAGACGAAGCCGAACGGCGCTTGGTGCTGCGCCAACAGGCCGAAGCACGCGGCGTGACGCTGGGGGGCGATGTGGTGGACTACATGCTGCGGCGCTTCTCGCGCGACTTGGGCAGCCTGATGCAACTGCTAGACAAGTTAGACCACCACGCCCTGCGCACCCAGCGGGCCATCACCATCCCGCTGCTCAAGGACATGCTCGACACCGAATGACGAGCCAGTCCATTTTTTCTATTTTCTCTCTGCTTCGAACCGCATGACCCTTGATTCCCCGGCATCGCGCCCCCGGCTGGCCCTGTTTGATCTGGACCATACCCTGCTACCCCTCGATTCTGATTACGAATGGGGCGAATTCACCACCCGTATCGGCTGGACGGATCCGCAAGAATTTAGCCGCCGCAACGCGGAGTTTTACGCCCACTACCAAGCAGGCACCCTCGACATACACGACTATGTGCGCTTTGCCACCGAAGCCGTGCGCCGCCAAGGCCCGCAAGCGGCAGAGGCAGCCCATGCCCGCTTTATGCAGGAAGTGATTGCACCAGCTATTCGTCCGGCAGCCCTAGAACTGCTGCGCCAGCACCAGCAGGCAGGCGACCGAGTCATCATCATTACCGCCACCAACGAGTTTGTCACCCGCCCCATTGCCCAAGCCTTGGGCGTGCCAGAGATTTTGGCGACCGACCTTGAACGCGGTGCCGATGGCTGGTTTACCGGAGAAATCCGGGGCGAACCCAACATGCGCGAAGGCAAAGTGCGCCGCATGGCGCAATGGCTGGCGGCACAGCAACTTAGCTGGGGCGATGTGTACACCACCTTTTATAGCGATTCCACCAACGACATCCCCCTGCTGGAACAGGTGAATGCGCCTGTGGCGACCAACCCCGATGCCCGCCTGCGCGCCTTGGCGCAGGAACGCGGCTGGCGCA
>JAIESZ010000112.1 GCA_019745615.1 Burkholderiaceae bacterium | reverse complement strand
AATCCGATGACTTCAAACACCTCGGTGGGGCGGGTGCGCCCGCGCACCGTGATGGTGTCGCTGCGGCCCCGCACAAAACCGGGGCCTGCCGCGTGCAGGGTATCTTGGCTGGCCAAAATCACACAACCCAAGGTTTTGGTCATGCCCTCCAGCCGCGAGGCAAGGTTGACGGTATCGCCAATGGCGGTGTATTCCATGCGCTGTGCGGTGCCGATATTGCCTGAAATCGCCATCCCGGTGTGAATACCAATGCCAATGCGAAACGGCGGCAGGTTGCGCCCAGCAAAGCGCTGGAGCATCCACTGGCCAAACTCCTCAGCCACGGTGCGCAAATGCAGGGCGGCGGTGAGGGCGCGGTGGGCGTGGTCGGCGTTTTTGAGCGGGGCACCAAACTCGGCCATGATGGCATCGCCAATAAATTTGTCGATACAGCCGCCTTGTTCGGTCAGTACCGCGCAGGCCGCAGAAAAATAGTGGTTGAGCATCTCCACCACTTCTTCGGGGGTCAATTGCTCGCTGATGGTGGTGAAGTTGCGGATGTCGGTAAATAACACCGTCATCTCGCAGCGCTCGCCGCCCAGTTGTGGCATCTGGTCAGAATGGATCAGTGCTTCTACCACCCCCGGCTCCAGATAGCGCGAAAACATCAGCCGGATGCGCTGGCGCTCGCGCTCACCGTGGGTAAAGCGCCAAGCGTAAATCCCCATAAAACCGCACAGTGCCGTGAGTTGCAAATGTCCGGTAGACAGCAAACCATTGCGCCCCAAAGCGGCATAACTCAGGCCAGCGGCCAGCAGCCACAGCAGCGCACACAGCAGCAAGCCACGCCAGAGCCGCTGCTGCCACCAAAACAGGCTGGCAGGCAAGATAAGCAGCAGTGCCAAGCCGATGCGCGTGCTGGCCGGGGTGACATCCAGCCAGTGCCCTTGCAATAGCGCCTCGATGGTTTGCGCTTGGATTTCCATGCCGAGCATTAGCGGCGCTTGGCCCCAACCACGGCCATAAGGGGTGATGTGGACATCGTTCATGCCGCCATAGCTGGCCCCCACCAGCGCCACTTTACCGCGCAGGGCTTGTACTTGGGGCAGACTCAGGGCATCGGGGCGCAGCAATTCGTGCATCGACACAGCGGGCACCGTGCCGGGCGGCCCAGCGTAGGCCAAACGCAGGCGATCATCCACCGCCACCTTGCGCCCAGCAAACTGCCAGTGATCGCCCGTGGCTGGCTGGCCGCTGGCGTGCAGCGCCAGCAAAAACGGCAAAGAGCGCAAGCGCAGCCCCGAAGCGGCATCGGTGTGCGCGACGGCGGGGGAGTAGGCGCGCAACACACCATCGGCATCGGCTTGCAGGTTGGCAGCACCCACAAAGCGGGCCACGTCCCAGTCGGGCAGTGCGGCAAGGTAGTCGGGGGTGGGCAGCAACAGTTCGTCTGGGGCCTGCATTCCGGCCACCACCACTTGGCCAGTGGCCAAGGCTTGGCGCAGGGGTTGGTCAAACTGGCGTGCCGCCAAGGTGGGCATAGCCCCCAGTTTGGCCAGCCATTGTTCAGGGCTGCTACTGAGCAAAAAGTCCATGCCCACGACCGTGGCCCCAGCGGCGTGCAGGGTTTGGATGGCCTTGGCGTAATGCGGCCCCCAAAATACTAACGGCTCATCTGGAAACTGACTGAGGGTAGCCTCATCGAGTTTCACCAGCACCACCCGCTCTACCGCATGGCGCTGCCCAGCTACCCTGAACCAAGCATCGCTGTACCATTGGTCTACGCTTTCGAGGGCACCTTGCCGCCAGAGGGTTTCGGTCAGGGCTAGCGCGCACAGAGCAATCAACGCGGCTGTGCCCCAACGGCGCAGGTTGGGTAGCTGCTGCCAACGTGGGGAGATGGTGCTCAAAAATGCCATCACACTCTCCTTTAGAGCAAGCCCTTTTCTGCCATCGACAACGCAGCCCCCGGTGCCACGATCACATGGTCAAGCACGCGCACATCCACCATGCCTAATGCCGTTTTGAGCGTTTGCGTCAGGGCGCTATCGGCGGGGCTGGGCTGCACGCTGCCGCTGGGGTGGTTGTGTGCCAGCACCACGGCAGCGGCTTGGTGGTGCAAGGCGCGCAGCAGCACTTCACGCGGATAGACGCTGGTTTGCGTCAGGGTACCCCGAAACATCTCCTCTAGCGCCAGCAGCCGGTGTTGGGCATCTAAAAACAGTACGGCAAACACCTCGTGGCCCTTGTAGGCCAAGTGCAGTTGCAGGTAATGCTTGACGGCATCGGGCGAGTCAAACACCTCGCCCTGCTGCAACTGCTGCGCCAGTGCGCGCCGGGCTAGCTCTAGCACTGCCACCAGTTCGGCCCGCTTGGCTGGCCCCAAGCCCTTGATGCGGGCTAAATCAGCCGCGCTGGTGTGCAGTAGGCCACCAATACCGCCAAAACCGCCACGCAGTTGGCCGGTGGTGGCATCAAGGCTGGGCGGGTCTAGCAGCTCTTGTGCCATTTGCAACACGTTTTTGCCCGCAATGCCGGTGCGCAGCAAAATAGCCAGCAACTCTACATCGGCCAGCGCCGCCGGGCCACGGGCCAGCAGTTTTTCACGTGGCAGGGTATCGGCAGGAAGGTCTTTGAAGGACATG
>JAIESZ010000027.1 GCA_019745615.1 Burkholderiaceae bacterium | reverse complement strand
GCCATTTGCAACCTGTATGCCAGCCAAGGCTGGAACGTTCACCGCGAGTTTTATTACAACGACGCCGGGGTGCAAATTGACACCCTAACCAAGAGCACGCAACTGCGTGCCAAGGGCTTTAAGCCGGGCGACGATTGCTGGCCGGTAGACCCAGAAAACCCTGCCGCCAAAAACTTTTACAACGGCGACTACATCCAAGACATTGCTGATGCCTTTTTGGCTCAGGCCACCGTCCAAGCCGATGACCG
Organism: Burkholderiaceae bacterium; assembly: GCA_019745615.1. Taxonomy (GTDB): domain Bacteria; phylum Pseudomonadota; class Gammaproteobacteria; order Burkholderiales; family Burkholderiaceae_C; genus Simplicispira. The sequence goes on along the minus strand of JAIESZ010000027.1, from coordinate 2,371 downwards.
TGCCTTCACTGCCAATGGCGATGTCGAAGATTACGACAACATCCGCCAGTTTGCCGTAGCCTACTTGCGCAACGAGCAAGATAAGGATTTGCAAGCCTTCCACCTGAAATTTAACGAGTACTACCTCGAATCGAGCCTGTACACCAACGGCCACGTCGAGGCCACGGTGCAGCGCCTGATTGCCAACGACAAAACCTACGAGCAAGATGGTGCGCTGTGGCTCAAATCCACCGACTACGGTGACGACAAAGACCGCGTCATGCGCAAGCAAGACGGCAATTACACCTACTTTGTGCCCGATGTGGCCTACCACATCCAAAAATTCAAGCGTGGCTTTACCAAGGTCGTCAACATCCAAGGCACCGATCACCACGGCACCATTGCCCGTGTGCGGGCCGGTTTGCAAGCGGCGGATGTGGGCATTCCGCAAGGCTACCCCGACTATGTGCTGCACACGATGGTGCGCGTGGTGCGCGGTGGCGAAGAGGTCAAAATCAGCAAACGTGCGGGCAGCTATGTCACGCTGCGCGATTTGATTGAGTGGACTAGCAAAGATGCCGTGCGTTTCTTCTTGCTCAGTCGTAAGCCCGATACCGAATACACCTTTGATGTCGATTTGGCCGTGGCGCAAAACAACGACAACCCGGTGTACTACGTGCAGTATGCCCATGCGCGCATCTGCTCGGTGCTGCGCGGCTGGGCCGAGCAGGGCGGCGGCGATGTGGCGGCGCTGAAAGACGTGGACTTGTCGGCGCTGCAAGGCCCACAGGCCCAAGCCTTGATGCTTTTGTTGGCTAAGTACCCCGAAATGCTCACCGCAGCAGCGGCAGACAATGCGCCGCACGACGTCACCTTCTATCTGCGCGAGTTGGCCGCCAGCTACCACAGCTACTACGATGCAGAGCGCATTTTGGTGGATGACCAGTCCGTCAAGCTGGCGCGGCTGGCGCTGGTGGCTGCTACCGCCCAAGTGCTAGCCAATGGCTTGGCGGTGCTGGGGGTCTCAGCGCCCGAACGCATGTAAAGCACAGGCATCATCATGAAAAAACAGCAGCAGGGCGGAACCATCCTTGGTTTTATTTTGGGCTTGGTGGTCGGTTTGGGCGCAGCATTTGCCGTGGCCGTGTATGTGACGAAGGTGCCAGTGCCCTTCTTGAACAAAGGCGCAGTGCGGGGCACAGAAAAAGACGCTGCCGAAGACGAAAAAAATAAGGACTGGGATCCGAACGCGCCGCTCTATGGCAAAAATCCGGTTCGCTCTGTGCCGGCTGATCCTCCCTCTGCTGAGGCCACGCCCTCGGCTAACGAGCCAACGGCCAAGCCAAGCCCCGCTGAACTCAAGCCAGCCCCTGAGGCGGTTGCCGATACCAAGACCACCGTTAAGCCTGAGGGCAAAGCCGAGAGCAGCAAGGCCGAAGCTAAGGCAGACGCCAAGCCCGACGCCAAAGCCGATACTAAGCCCAGCGCCAGCGCCGATCCGCTAGGAGACTTAGCCAAGAGCCGAGCCAACACCACGGCCAGCACCACCGGCGCGGCGGATGATTCTTTTACCTACTTCCTCCAGACAGGGGCTTTTGGTACCACCACCGATGCTGAGGCCCAGCGCGCCAAGCTGGCGATGATGGGCTGGGAGGCGCGCATCAGTGAGCGGGAGCAAAATGGCCGCACCGTGTTCCGTGTACGGGTGGGCCCGTTTGGCAAGCGCGGCGAGGCCGAAACGCTCAAAGAAAAGCTCGATGGCACTGGTGTTGATGCGGCCTTGGTGCGCGTGCAGCGCTGAACTTTTGTGCTTTGACACCGCTCTGATCTCTATCCGCAACCTGGAGTATGTTTTGATGAAACGCCGTGCTTTTTCCCTCACCGCTGCTGTGGCCTTGGCCGCCCCTTTGCTGCCGCTGTCGGCCCGCGCGCAGGGAGCTGTGCCCAAAGAGGGCAAAGACTACAACAAGCTTGCCAAGCCGGTGGCTTCGGACGTGCCTGCGGGCAAGACCGAGGTGCTAGAGTTTTTCTGGTACAGCTGCGGCCACTGCCACAGTTTTGAGCCGATGTTTGCCACTTGGATGAAGACAGCCCCCAGCAATTTGGTGGTGCACCGTGTGCCGGTGGCTTTTAATGCCAGCTTTGTACCTGCCCAAAAGCTCTACTACACCCTAGAGGGGCTGGGCAAGATGGATGCACTGCACGCCCGTGTGTTCCGTGCCATTCATGTCGAAAAGCAAAAGCTGGCCAAAGACGATGACATCATGGCTTGGGCCGCCAAGCAGCCTGAGCTGGACATGGTCAAGTTCAAAGAGATGTACCAATCCTTCACGGTAGCCAACCAAGTGCGCCGCGCCACGCAGTTGCAAGAGGCTTATCACGTTGAAGGCAC
>JAIESZ010000270.1 GCA_019745615.1 Burkholderiaceae bacterium | reverse complement strand
ATGAATTGGACTTGATGTGGGGATTGCTCACGTAATCGCGGTGTTTTAGGCCTCTAGCCCGCGTTTTATCTGCGTGGGTAGCTATTGAAATGATAGTAGGAATCCATTGCTACCTAAATCGCCTGAGTGTCATTGGTAACACATGTGTTACCATAAATCATGGCAATCAAAGTCGAAGAGTACATACGCGAGGATGCATCAAACCCGTACAAGCAATGGTTTGATGGTCTGACATCGCAGGCCGCTGCGAAGGTCACCGTAGCGAAGCTTCGAATGACGTTGGGCAATACGTCAAGCATCAAATGGTTCGATGGAATGGGTGAATACGTGATTGACTGGGGGCCAGGCTACCGGATTTACCTCGCCAAAGAGGGCGACACCCTCATCGTTCTCTTTGGCGGCGGCACCAAGCGAGGTCAGCAACGGGACATCGACAAAGCCAAAGAATTACTAACCGAGTACAAGGCCCGCAAAAAGGCGATGGCTGCCAAATCAACTAGCAAGCACAAGGGGTAAAACCAATGGCACTGACCAGAAATTTCAAAGAAACCGTCATCCAGCGCGTGCAGAGCGATTCATCTTTTGCGCAGGCGCTGCTGGATGAGGCCGCCACACTGTTCCTCAATGGCGAGCCCGAGACTGCCCGTCTGATTCTGCGTGACCTGGTCAACGCCACTATCGGCTTCGAGCAACTCGCAACGCTGACCGCCAAGCCGAGCAAGAGTTTGCACCGGATGTTGTCGCCCACGGGCAACCCCAGCATGGACAATCTGGCCGCCATCTTTCGGGCGGTGCGCGAGAAGTTGCAGGTCAGCCTGCAAGCGCATTCCGTGGCTGCCTGAATTATTTGAGCAGCTTGCCGTTGGGTCCCAACACGGTGAGTTCGACAAAGCTCGAACCCTGGCGCGCGGACGGGGTGTAATTCACCGTGAAGCCGCCAAAGTCCATGTTGTTCAAACTCTCCAGGGCGTTGACCAGTCGCTCACGGCTGGGTTCCTTGCTGCCCATTCGCTTGAGCCCCTCAACCATGGTGCGCGCCATCAAATAGCCTTCCATGCCGTAGTAAGAGTAGGTGCCGGGTTTGGCGCTGAACTTCTGGTACTCACGCACGACCGGGATGGAGGTGCTCCAGGGGTAAGGCACCACCTGCGAAATACCCAGCCCGCGTGAACTTGTGCTGCCCAGTTCTGCAATGAGCTGCTCGGTGCCCACGGGCGACAGGGCCATGAACATGGGGTTTTGCCCGGCCTGTTTCATGGCCTTCATGAAAGCGGCCGTGGGCTTGTACAGGGTGACCATGATCACGGCCTGTGCGTTGGCCTTGGCAATAGACTCGACCGCCTTGGTCACGTCAATGGCGTTGCGTTCCACCGTGCCGACGGCAACTGGTGCCAGTTTGTGCTGGTTGAGTGCGGCGGTCACGCCCTCCAGCCCCGACTTTCCAAAGCCATCATTTTGGTAAAACACCGCAATGCGTGACAGGCCCAGCCCGGCCAGATATTTCACGATCACGGCGGTTTCATCGGCATAGCTGGTGCGCACATGAAACATGTAGCGCGAATTCGGGTTGGCGGCAAGCGGCTCGCGCAGCGTGCCCGCCCCCGAAATAGTTCCCACCAGCGGCACTTTGGCCGGGCCAAATACTTTTTGCATGGCTTCCGTGGTCGGGCTGGAGCCATAGAAAGACAGCAGGGCAAACACATTTTTGTCCTTGATCAGTGTCTTGGTATTGGCCACCGTGCGCTCGGTCTCATAGCCATCGTCCAGCGCGACCAGTTCCAGCTTGCGCCCCTGCACCCCGCCATTTTTGTTGATGCTCTCGAAATAGGCTTCGATGGTTTGCTGCATGTCCACCCCATAGGCGCCGTTGGGGCCTGACAGCGGCGCCGACATGCCCAGCGTGATGGTGGAGTCGGTCACGCCGGGGTCTGCCTGGCAGACGGATGCCAGCAGTGACAGTGCGGTGGTCACAAAAATTCGTTGGGGCAATTGCATCTTGAAGCTCGCAGCGCTGAAAAATGCGATTGTCCGGCTGCGGGCTTGGTGAGAACTTACGCGTCACCGGCAAGATTCAATTCAAGCGGGAAGTGTCGTTTGAATAACCTGAGCCCCGGCTCCGTCGCGTCAGGTCGGCTGCGGAACAGGGGTTTTGGTGTTTTTGGCCTCTAGCCCGCGTGGAATAAGCGTTGGTCGCTATCTAAATGAGAGTGATTGGTCGACTCTCGAAATAGGGTAAAAGTGCTTTTGCCGCTTCGATGCGCAGCTGAAGTTCAAGCGTTTCGTTGTTCATCACACCGAGCAAAAAGCCCTTGGGGTCAAGGCTGCCTCCCGGTGCTGCGGATGCTTGGACTGTCGGGCTGGCGGGGCGGGCAGCCCGCTCGTTGGCCGCAGTCTCTGCCGTGACAACGGGACGCAGCTGTTCCAGCGCGGCCTGAAACGCCGCGGGTTTGATGCATTCAAGGCGCGCCAGCACGTGGGCCTGTGCCTCGGGGTTGGGGGGCAGGTCGAGCCAGGGTTCTTGCGCGAAGATGGCGGCCAGGTCGGGCGCGACGAAGGCAGACCATTGGCCCGTGGCCGGTTGCAGGGCGGGCACCAGCAGGGCGTGCCGGATGTTG
>JAIESZ010000353.1 GCA_019745615.1 Burkholderiaceae bacterium | reverse complement strand
GCCTCTAGCGTGGCAGCGACCAAGGTTTCGAGGTTGCGGCGGCCAATTTCGGGGTTGGCATATTTGGAGGCAATCACTTCGCCTTGCTCGGTCAGGCGAATCTGGCCGCGCACCGTGCCCGGAGGCTGCGCCAAAATGGCTTGATAGCTGGGGCCACCGCCCCGGCCTACGGTGCCGCCGCGCCCGTGGAACATGCGCAAGCGGATGGGTGTGTTGCCCGCAGACAACTCGTCAAACAACTCTACCAGCGCAATCTCGGCGCGGTATAGCTCCCAATTGCTGGTAAAAATGCCGCCGTCTTTGTTGCTATCAGAGTAGCCCAGCATCACGTCTTGCTCGCCACCGCTGCGGCGTACCAAGGCGGCAATGTCAGGCAACTGGTAGAACTCGCGCATGATGGTCGGAGCGTTGCGCAAGTCTTCGATGGTCTCAAACAGCGGCACGACGATCAAATCGGCATGGGCTTGGCCCAGCGCCGCCGATTCGTGGCCGAGGGTGCCACGCAACAGGCCGACTTCTTTTTGCAGCAACAGCACTTCGAGCAAATCGCTCACCGTTTCGGTGTGGCTGATGATGTAGTGCCGGATGGCCTCTGTGCCGTAGCGCTGGCGCATGCGCAGCGCGGCTTCAAAAATAGCCAACTCGCTTTGGGTGTGCTCGGAGTAAGGCACACCATGCACACGCAGCGGACGCGCATCTTGCAACAAGCGCATCAGCACCGAGCGCTTGGCAGCCTCGCTCAAATCGGCATAGTGCGGCTCTACTTGGGCCACGGCCAGCAGTTCGGCAATCACCAGCTCGTGCTGGTCGGAGCTTTGGCGCAAATCCACCGTAGCCAGATGGAAGCCAAACACCTCTACCGCGCGCATCAGGGGACGCAAGCGTTCAGGCACCATCGCTGCGCCGTGGTGGGCTTGCAAAGAGGTGGCAATGGTGCGCAGTTCGGCCAGAAACTCGGCAGCATCGCCATAGGCGTTTTGCGGTGCTACGGCGTGCAAGGCCGCCTCCGTGCCGGTCAACTGCTGCAAGGTAGCGGCCAAGCGGGCATAGGTGCCTATCAGGGCACGGCGGTAGGGTTCATCTTGGCGATGAGCGTTGCTGTCGGGCGAGGTTTCAGCCAAGGCTTGCATCTCTGGGCTCAGGCCCACCAGCCGTGCCGAAATCGACAGCTCACTGCCCAACAAATGCACTTCGGTCAGGTAGTGGCGCAGGGCCACTTCGCTTTGGCGGCGCAGCGCTTGTTGCAAGGTGGCGGCACTGACGTTGGGGTTGCCATCGCGGTCGCCGCCAATCCACTGACCCATGCGCAAAAAGCTGTGGACGTGCACATCGCCCAGTTCGCTTTCCAATTCAGCATACAGGCGTGGGATTTCACGCAGAAAAGTGGCCTCGTAGTAAGACAGGGCGTTTTCGATCTCATCGGCCACCGTCAGCTTGCTGTAGCGCAGCAGGCGGGTTTGCCACAACTGGGCGACACGGGCACGCAAATGGGCCTCATTCGCAGCCAAGGCGCGGGGCGTCAGGGCGTCTTTGGCGCTGTTGTAGAGCTGGGCGCGCTCGACGATGTCGTCGCGGGTGCTCAAGAGCTGGGCAATATCGCGCTCGGCGTCCAAAATGCTCTTGCGCTGCACCTCAGTAGGGTGGGCGGTGAGCACCGGAGCGACATAGCTGCTAGCCAGCGCCTCGGCAATGGTACTGGGGGCAATGCCCTCCCAGCGCAAGCGCGACAAGGCCACGGCAATGCTGCCCTCTTGCGTATCACCCGCCCGCTCACGGATGGTGCGGCGGCGGATGTGGTGGCGGTCTTCGGCCAGATTGGCCAAATGGCTAAAGTAGGTGAAGGCGCGAATCACGCTCACCGTCTGGTCGCCAGTCAGGCCCTTGAGCAGCTTTTTGAGCGCCTTGTCGGCATCGTGGTCGGCATCTCGGCGGAAGGCCACCGAGAGCTTGCGCACCTGCTCAATCAGCTCAAAGGCTTCTACGCCTTCTTGCTCGCGGATCACATCACCCAAAATACGCCCCAATAGGCGGATATCTTGGATCAGGGGCGCATCTTTGTCAGATTTGCGCACCGGGGGGGCTTCGGTCTTGCGATGGGACGAAGTCATTTTGGTTGAGTCTCCTGCTCAATGGTTTTAAAACTGGGGCCATGCTAGCATCCGAAACTGACGCCCTTTCAGCCCGCCCGGTTGCCGTAGGGCTGGTTTTTTTCCTTGAGTTTGCCCTTTCTTTTGCCCTGCCCGCTTCGATGACTTCCCAAGCCCCTTCCCTCCCCCCCATCGTTATTGCCACGCGCGAAAGCCGCTTGGCGCTGTGGCAGGCCGAACACGTACAAGCCCTACTGCAAGCGTGCGGCCACGCCGTATCTTTGCTGGGCATGACCACGCTGGGCGACCAAATCTTGGATCGCAGCCTGAGCAAAGTGGGTGGCAAGGGGCTGTTTGTCAAAGAGTTAGAAACCGCGCTGCACGATGGCCGCGCCGACATTGCCGTGCATTCGCTCAAAGATGTGCCAATGGAGTTGCCCGAAGGCTTTGCCTTGGCCTGCGTCATGGAGCGCGAAGACCCGCACGATGCGTTTGTCTCGCCCCGCTATGCCAGCTTGCAAGATTT
>JAIESZ010000108.1 GCA_019745615.1 Burkholderiaceae bacterium | reverse complement strand
CGCAAGTAGCCGGGGTGGCCCTGTACCAAAGCTGCTGGCAGCAGGCCATCGCGCAATAATTCTTGCGCGCCATACACATCGTGCAAGATGTTCTCTAGCAGGCGCACCCGCTGCAATACGCCCGCCTCAATCTGACGCCATTCGTCAGCTTGCACGATCAGCGGGAACAAATCGAGCGACCAAGGCCGCTGCGGGTTGTTGCTGTCGGCATAGACGTTGTAGCTCACGCCGTTGTCGCGAATCTGCTGCTCTAAGCTGGCTTGGCGGCGGTTGAGGTCAGCCAAGTTTTGCGTGCCCGGATGGGAGAAAAATTGCCGCCAAGCGGGGGCCATCGCAGCGTCTGCGCCGTTGTCATCGGGCAGGGCACTGCTGCCACGCAGTTCATCGTAATGCCCCGGCTGGGCCGGGGCGGCCATGGACAGGGCCAGATCGGCGGTAGAGGCGGCAGGGACTGACGCCAAGGTCGGGGACAGGGACGGGGGAGAGAGGATCGTCACAACAAAAGTTTTTCAGGTACAGGGCCGGGCGTGGCATTAGCGCGTGCGGCGCAAATCGAGTGTGAACGGAAACTCGCGGCTGCCGGGCAGTTCGATGGTGGCGGGCGGCACCTGCATCACGCCGGGGGTATGCCCCATGCGGAAAAAGCGTGCCAAGCGTCGGCTTTCGGCCTCGTAGGCATTGACCGGAAAGACGTCGTAGCTGCGCCCACCAGGATGGGTAACATGGTACTGGCAACCGCCTACCGAGCGTTTCATCCAAGTGTCTAGGATATCGAAAGTCAGTGGCGCTTGTACCCCAATGCTGGGATGCAAACTCGATGGCGGGTTCCATGCCTTGTAACGCACCCCGGCTACGTATTCACCCGCTACACCCGTAGATTGCAATGGCAGCGGCTGGCCGTTGCAGGTAATCACGTAGCGGCTTTGGTTAAGCCCGCTCAGGCGCACTTCTATGCGCTCCAGCGAGGAATCCACATAACGCACCGTACCCCCAGCAGACCCCTCTTCTCCCATCACATGCCAAGGCTCTAGCGCCGTGCGCAGGGTCAGCTCAATACCCATGCTTTGCACCTGCCCCACCAGCGGAAAGCGGAACTCAAAGTGCGGCGCAAACCAAGCGTCGTCAAAGGCAAAACCGGCTTGGCGCATATCGGCCAGCACATCGGCAAAGTCCATTTGCACAAAGGTGGGCAGCAAGCAGCGGTCGTGCAGCTCGGTGTTCCAGCGCGTGGCTGGGGCCAGATAAGGCTTATCCCAAAAACGGGCGACCAGTGCGCGCAGCAGCAATTGCTGCACGATGCTCATGCGGGCGTGCGGCGGCATCTCAAAAGCGCGCAGTTCCAGCAGGCCCAAGCGGCCTGTGCTGCTGTCGGGCGAATAGAGCTTGTCGATGCAAAACTCGCTGCGGTGCGTGTTGCCCGTCACATCAATCAAGATGTTACGCAGTGTGCGATCCACCAGCCACGGCGGCATGTCTTGGCCAAACTTTTGCCGATTGGCATGGATTTCTTGCAAGGCAATTTCCAGCTCATAGAGCTGGTCATTGCGCGCCTCGTCCACGCGGGGTGCTTGGCTGGTGGGGCCAATAAACATCCCGCTAAACAGGTAGCTCAGGCTGGGATGGTTGTGCCAGTACAAGATCAGGCTGGCCAGCAGTTCGGGGCGGCGCAAAAACGGGCTGTCTGCTGGGGTAGCCCCACCCAGCACAAAGTGGTTGCCACCGCCGGTGCCGGTGTGGCGGCCATCGGTCATAAACTTCTCGGCACACAGGCGCGACTCGTGGGCGGCTTGGTACAAGAATTCGGTGTGCTGCACCAGTTCATTCCAGCTATGGGCTGGATGGATGTTGACTTCAATCACGCCGGGGTCGGGGGTCACTTGCAGCAGCTTGAGGCGCGGGTCGCGTGGGGGCGGGTAGCCCTCCAGCACAATCTGCACGCCTAGTTCTTGCGCGGTGGCCTCAATGGCGGCCAGCAGGTGCAGATAGTCTTCTAGCCGTTCAAAGGGCGGCATGAATACATACAGACCACCGCCATCACGGGCAAATTGGCCGCCGTGCAGGCGTTCAGCCTTGGGGCCGTTGGCGCGCATGGGGTCACGGGCTTCTACGCAGATGGCAGTGCGCGTGACCCAGTGCGCAGATTCAAAACGCTCAGGGGCATGGCTGGGCATGAGCGTGGCGTGCGAGGGCTGGCCTACCCCGTGTGGATCGGCGTTGCTGGCGGCATGGCCTTGGCCTTGTACGGCCACGCTGCCACCCTCGGCAAAACCGCCACCCATGCGGTGCGGCGCATACTGCGCCCGCAATTGGCTGGCCTGTGGCAGGGCGTTGCGGGCAGCAAAGGGGTCTTGCTCGACCAAGTAGGGGTAGTCAGCTTGGCTCACCCAAGGCAGGGCATCGAGCGGCAGGCGGTAGCCCATCGGGGAATCGCCCGGAATCAGGTACATACGCTCATCACGGAACGGCCACGGGCTGCTGCTCCACCGTGTGCTGTGGGCATCGGCACCGGGGTTGGCTTGCAATGGCAGCACATAGCCAATCACGCTATCGAGTTTTTGATCGAACACCCGGCGCAGCCGCATCCGCTCCATCTCATCGTCAAGCCG
>JAIESZ010000261.1 GCA_019745615.1 Burkholderiaceae bacterium | reverse complement strand
ATGGCTACCACGGCGGCATCGTCCAGCACCACGCGCTCATCGACTTCTTTTTGCTTGAGGGCCGCCAGCAACAGGCGGATGGTGCCTAGGCGCTCGCTGTCTTTGGCGCGCATGGCGGTTTTCATGTCTTCGGTGATCTGGTCTTTGAGGCTCATCGTTATCTCCTAGAGTGAACAATCCACGGGCTTTTTGCCAGCCCGAAAAACAAAAAACCCGCGCTCGGCGTCCCTAGCGCGGGTGTGTCGGCACAGAGCCGGCAACGATCAGTACAGCTTTTTAGGCAGCTGCATGGAGCGCACGCGCTTGTAGTGGCGCTTGACGGCAGCAGCCTTCTTGCGCTTGCGTTCGGCAGTGGGCTTTTCGTAGAACTCGCGGGCGCGCAGGTCGGTCAGCAGGCCCAGCTTTTCGATGGTGCGCTTAAAGCGGCGCAGGGCTACGTCAAAGGGCTCGTTTTCTTTTACACGGATGGTGGTCATTAGCTAATGTTTTCCAAATATATGCCCGCAGAGGGCTTTGGGGAGATCGGGCCTCAAAGCCGTGCGTGGCGGGTTCCCCGTCTCGTAACTAGTATTGGCCGACGGGGTAATGCCAGCAAAGCCGGACATTATAGCGATTGCGCCCCAAGGTTCAATAGCGTGTCTGCCCCAGTTCGGCAAAAAGATCACCATAAATGCGGTAGCGGTTGGCGCTGATGTGGCCTGCCTGCAAGGCTGCCAGCACGCCACAACCCGGTTCATGCAGGTGCGTGCAGTTGTAAAACTTGCAGTGCGTGGCGTGGGCGGCGATGTCGGGCATACAAGATGCCAGTTGCATGGGGGCAATGTGCTGCAAGCCAAACTCCTGAAAGCCGGGCGAGTCGATCAGTGCGGTGCTGCGCTGGGCATCTACCCAATACAGCGTGGTGCTGGTGGTGGTGTGTTTGCCAGAATTGAGCGCCTGCGAGATTTCATTGGTCAGCACGGTGGCCCCCGGCACCAGCAGGTTGATGAGGGTACTTTTGCCTGCACCTGATGGCCCCAGCACGAGGGTCGTTTTGCCCTCTAAATAAGGCAACAATTCGGCACGCTGGGCTTGCGGGTTGGCATTGAGTGATAGGCCCAGCACGGGGTAATGCGGCTGCCCATCTTTGCCTGCAATGTGGCAGTAGGGTTGCAGGCGCGCCCAAGCGGCGGCAAACGGCCCGGCCAAGTCACTCTTATTGAGCGCAATAATGGGTTTGATGTGCGCAGCCTCAGCGGCCACCAACGCCCGCACCAGTTGACTCTCAGAAAACACTGGCTCGGCGGCAATCAGGATCAGTATCTGATCGAGGTTGGCGGCAAACGATTTGGTGCGAATCTCGTCTTGGCGGTAAAAAAGGTTGCGCCGCTCTTGCACTTTCTCAATCGTGCCCTCCTCGCCTTGGCCAGGGGGCGGGGCTTGCCACAGTACCGTATCGCCCACCACCGCTTGGCTTTTCTTGCCCCGTGGGTGGCAGATGCGGCGTTGGCCGTCAGGGGTTTCTACCATGCAGTGGCGGCCATGACTGGCTACCACTAGCCCGGCTTCTAGCGCACTGGCTGCGCTGGCAGCGGCCGCTTTTTTGGATTTGGAAAAATGGCTCATGCCGCTGTGTGTGGTACCAAAGGCATCCGGGCCAGCCGTTCACTGGCGGGGGGATGGGAGTAATAAAACTGCACGTACACCGGGTCGGGGGTGAGCGTGGAGGCGTTGTCTTTGTAGAGCTTGAGCAAGGCACTGGCTAAATCGGCACCGTTGGCCTGTTGCATGGCGTAGGCGTCGGCTTGGAACTCATCGCGGCGCGAAAACTGCGCCAGCAGCGGCCCCAGAAACACCGTAAACACCGGCACCACCAACAAAAACAGCAACAGTGCTAAGGCATCGTTGGGAGCGGCTGAGGCGCTGGGCACCAGCAAGGCCAAGCTGGGCTGCACGCCCAAGCCGGTATAAAACCACGCCTGTGTGGCTAACCAACCCAACAGGGCAAAACCGGCCAGACTCAAGGCAAACAGCATTACCATGCGCTTGGCAATATGGCGGTGGTGAAAATGCCCCAGTTCATGGGCCAATACTGCCTCGACCTCGCCGGGGGTCAGTTGCTTGAGCAGGGTGTCATAAAACACCACTCGTTTGGCGGCACCGAAGCCGGTAAAGTAGGCGTTGGCATGGGCGCTGCGTCGGCTGCCATCCATCACAAACAGCCCCTGCGCCTTAAAGCCACAACGCTCCATCAATGCCGTGACACGGGTTTTCAGTGCTTCATCGGCCAAGGGCTGAAATTTGTTAAACAGCGGTGCAATCCACATCGGATAGGCCACCATCAGCAATAGGTTAAAACCCATCCACAAGCCCCAAGCCCACAGCCACCACCAAGGGCCAGCGGCCCTCATCAGCCAAAGCACGGTAGCGGCCAGCGGCAGTCCGATGATGGCTCCCACCAGCATAGATTTGAGCGCATCGGCCAGCCACAAGCGCCAAGTCATCTGGTTAAAGCCAAAGCGTTGCTCAATGACGAAGGTTTGGTACAGCGTGAGCGGCAGCTCGATCAAGCTACCGATCAGCACAAAACAGGCCAGCAGGGCCAATTGCTGC
>JAIESZ010000100.1 GCA_019745615.1 Burkholderiaceae bacterium | reverse complement strand
TTCTGAAAATCACCACGCCACAGCAGGGCGGTGCCTGCGCAGGCATGGCGGTAAGCGGTGTCTGCCGACAAGGTGTCGTCGGCAAGAATCACGCGCTTGGGCGCGGGTGCGCCGCTTTCGGAACGCCAGCGCGCTGTGCGCACCTCGCCCTGTTCGTTCCATTCGATCATGGTAGCTTTCTGTGGATTAAATTTCAGTTGAGGGAGCGCTTGAGGCGCACTTCTTCGATTTTCACGCCGCCCACCACAGCAGTTTTGGCGGTGGACATCTCGCGCTTAAAGCCCGCGAGTTCGTGAAAACGGATGGCGCGCTCGTTGCGCAGTGGCACCCAAGCGGTGACGTTGGTGCAGCCTTCTTCTTGCAAGCCTTCGCGGGCGGCATCCCACAAGGCCAAGCCGACGCCCTGATTCCAGTGGCTGGGGGCGGCATAGATGGCCCAGATTTCACCCGTGGTGGGGCGGGACTTTTCATCGCGGGAGCGGTCGTAGCCGACAAAGCCGACGATTTTGTCGTCTTCTACGGCCACCTGTACCTGCGGCTCGCAGTATTCGATAGCCTCGCGCCAGTAGGCTTGGCGTCTTTCCACCGACATGGTTTTGAGATGCTCATCAGGAATCAGGCCCTTATAAACTGTTTGGGCCGATAGGGTATGGAGTTGGGCGATGGCTTTGGCATCGCGTAGCGTAGCGGGACGTACCTGAATGGACATGAAAAAACCGAACGAAAACAGGAAAAAATCAAAAGGAGCGGCATTGTCGCCGCAAATGGATTTCCAGCGGTAGCGCTCAAGGGCCTTGAGCGGGTGGCCATCACCAGAAAACTGCTGGCTCAAGGCGGCAGATGTTGCCAATAACGCGCTTGCAGTTGGCGCTGACAATGCACGCTGCCCGGCTGTGTGGAAGACCAATGCGCCGCACCACAGCGCACCGAGTCGACCAAGGCGATACCACGCTCCTGCAAACGCTCTAGCACCTCTGGGGCTGGATGACCAAAACGGTTGCGGTAGCCGCTTTGCGCCCAAGCACTGCGCGGCTGCACGGCATCCAAAAAAGCGGCGCTGGATGAGGTTTTGCTGCCGTGGTGGGGTAGCAGCAACACATCGGCCCGCAGTGAAGCATTTTGTGCCAACAAAAGCTGTTCTTGGGCGCTTTCAATATCGCCGGGCAACAAAGCGGCCCCCCCACTGGGGGCCACAATGCGCAGCACACAGCTTTGCGCATTGGTGCTACTGCGCGCCTTGCGCACGCCTACGGTGGTGGCTGGCGCAGCTTCTGGCGGTTGGGGATGCAAGATGGAAAATTCAACCCCATCCCAGCGCCAGCGCTGGCCCGCTACGCAAGGCGTAACGGGGCGCAGCGCCTGCAAGTCTGCCTCCTCGGTCACGGAACCCAGCAACTGCGCCTGCGGTTGTGCTTGCAGCACCGCCAGCGCGCCGCCGGTGTGGTCACTGTCACGATGACTGAGGAGCAGGGTATCGAGGCGCTCGCCCTGCGCCCGCAACAGAGGCACCAGCACCCGACTGCCCGCATCGCTGCCCGCACTGGTGCGTGGGCCAGCGTCGTACAGCAAGCTACGGGTGGCGGTGCGTACCAGCACCGCCGTGCCTTGGCCCACATCCACAGCCAGCAATTCAAACTGCCCCAGTGCTGGGCGCGGCGGCTGCCAGAAAAACACCGGAATCATGAGGGGCAGCCCCAGCAAGCGCACCGGCCACGGCCAAGACAAGGCCAGCAAAGTGCCACCTGCCACCGCAGCGATGCCCGCCCACAGCGGTGCTATCGGCAGCCACAGTGCTGCCCAAGGCACGGCAGCAAACCACTCCAACAAAAGCACCATCGCCTGCACGGCCATGGCCGCCAACTGCCATAGTGGTGCCCACACTACGCCCAAAAAGGCCAACGGCGTGACCACCAATGTCGTCCACGGAATCGCCAGCATATTGGCCCCAAACCCCACCAGCGAGACCTGACCAAACATCAGCAATCCCAGTGGTGTCAGGGCCAGCGTCACCACCCACTGCTCGCGCAGCATGGACAAAAAACGACCCACGACACTGGGCGAATCTGGCACGCCAGCGCCCGGATCGCTGGCAAACAAAATACCCACGGCCACAAAACTGAGCCAGAACCCCGGCTGCCACAGTGCCCACGGGTCGGGCAACACCACAGCAGCACAGGTGAGCAACCAAACGTGGGGCCAAGGCCAGCGCAGCCCCCACAGGCGCAGCAGTGCCACTGCGCACAACATCGAAATCGTGCGCTGCGCCGGAATGCCCCAGCCACTGAACAAGGCATAAGCTGCTGCCAGCAATGCCCCACCCACCAGCGCTGCCGAAGGTGCAGGCAGCAGCAGACACAAGCGCGAGGAGCGCCGCCACAGCAGCCGAATCAGCGCCGCTGCCAACCATGCAAACAGGGTAATGTGCAGCCCGGAGATACTCATCAGGTGCGAGACTCCGGTGGTGCGAAACAAGTCCCAGTCTGAGCGCTCAATGGCACGCTGGTCTCCGGTCACCAAGGCCGCCACCACACCGGCCACGCGCTGGCTGGCGGCATCAGCAGGGTTGGCAGCCAGTTGCGCCATGAT
>JAIESZ010000068.1 GCA_019745615.1 Burkholderiaceae bacterium | reverse complement strand
AAAATTTGGACGGCGGAA
Source organism: Burkholderiaceae bacterium (assembly GCA_019745615.1). GTDB lineage: Bacteria > Pseudomonadota > Gammaproteobacteria > Burkholderiales > Burkholderiaceae_C > Simplicispira. Next base: position 2,561 of record JAIESZ010000068.1, on the reverse strand, counting down.
GACCCGGTAGAAATCACCAACCCCGATCTGCGCCAAGTGCAGGTCAATCCCAAAATCGACTGGACTTTTGCCAAGGCGTTGCGCTCTTTTTTACGTGCTGACCCCGACATCATCATGGTGGGCGAAATCCGCGACCAAGAAACTGCCCAGATCGCCATTGAGGCCTCGCTCACCGGTCACATGGTCTTGAGCACCCTGCACACCAACAGCGCTGCCGAGACGGTGATTCGCTTGTTGGACATGGGCATGGACCCCTTTAATTTTGCCGACTCGCTGTTGGCCGTGCTGGCCCAGCGCTTGGCACGCCAGTGGTGCCAGCAGTGCAAACGCACCGAGGTAGCCGATGAAGACTACATCCAAGCGCTGCTGCATGAGTACCTGCGCTCTTTTACCCCAGCCTTGTGCCCCGAACCCCAAGCCCTGCGCGAGGACTGGGTGCGCCAGTATGGCAAAGGCGGCCAGTTGTTGCGCACCCATGCGCCCGGCTGCGCCCATTGCCACCACACCGGCCTGCGTGGGCGCTTGGGGCTGCACGAACTGCTGGTGGTGGGGCCAGAGGTGCGCCAGTGCATACAGCAACACGCCCGGCCCGAAGAAATCGTCCAAGCAGCAATGGCACACAGCCACTTTCGCACCTTGCGCCAAGATGGCATTGACAAGGTGCTGGCGGGCCTGACCAGCCTAGAAGAGGTGCGTGCCAACTGCAACGGTTGATGGCGCTGGGGGGCATAGCATCACCAGTGCGCGGGAAGCCTCGGGGTTCAGCCCGAGGTCGAGAGTGCGGATGCCGTAGGCATCCTAATGGGGCGTTTGCTGTTCTTCGATGTATTGCCGAAGAATGTCTATCGGCGCACCACCGCAGCTTGAGGCAAAGTAAGAAGGCGACCATAGAACGCCTCTGCGTTGAAGCCACGGATGGAAGTCCCCAAACCGCTGGCGCAGCAAGCGCGCAGATACTCCTTTGAGCGAGGCCACTAAGTTGGACAAGGCTACTTTGGGCGGGTAGGTAATCAGCAAATGAACGTGGTCGTGCTCGCCGTTGAACTCCACCAACTCAGCATCAAAATCCCGACAAACACTGGTAAGAATGGGTTGCATGGCATCGAGATGCTCTTTCTTGAAGACATTGCGCCGATATTTAGTTACAAATACCAAATGAACATGGAGGGCAAATACACAATGTCTTCCGTGGCGTAAATCGCTATCTGTTTTGCGTGGACGGGCCATAAATTTCTCTTGAATTTGTTTCTTAGACCAATCATAATCCACAGCATGGATTGCACCAAAACCCTGCGCCTACGCATCAAAGACAAGCACGCCAAGGTGCTACGTCAGATGGCGCGGGAGGTCAATCAGGTTTGGAACTTTTGCAACGAAACCAGCCACCGTGCCATTCGTGAACGCCACCAGTTTCTCAGTGGCTACGACCTGCAAAAGCTAACCAACGGTTTCAGCAAATGCGATGGGGTGCAGATTGGCTCGCCTACCGTGCAACAAGTCTGCGAAGACTACGCCAAAGCACGCAAGCAATTCAAAAAGGCCAAGTTGCGTTGGCGCGTCTCCAACCCCCAAAGCAGCAAATACAGTTTGGGCTGGATTCCATTCAAAGCGCGGGCTTTGCAATACAAAGCAGGGCAGATTAGCTTTGCTGGCCAAAAATTTTGCCTTTGGGACAGCTACGGCTTGGCCGACTATGAATTGCGTGCAGGCAGCTTCAGCCAAGACAACCGAGGACGCTGGTACTTAAACATTGTCGTCAAGGTGCAGGCCAAGGACAACCAAGCCACGACATCGGTGGGCATCGACCTGGGATTAAAGGAAGCAGCCGTGGCTTCCAATGGTGAGCGCATCGAGGGACGTTTCTACCGCAAGCTGGAGATGGATTTAGCTATCGCCCAGCGTGCCCACAAGAAGCGGCGCGTGAAAGCCATCCATGCAAAAATTGCCAACCAGCGCAAAGATGCGCTGCACAAATTCAGCACGGCAATGGTGCAACAAAACGCCGCCATTTTCGTGGGCGACGTAGTGAGCAGCAAGCTGGTGAAAACCAAGATGGCCAAGTCCACGCTGGATGCGGGCTGGGCCATGCTAAAGACGATGTTGGAATACAAGAGCCATCAGGCCGGTGTCGTCTTTATGGAAGTCAACGAAGCCTATTCAACCCAGACTTGCTCGTGCTGCGGGAGTATTCCCGCCAGCAGTCCGAAAGGTAGAGCAGGACTTGGAATAAGAGAATGGAGGTGTAGCGATTGCGGGACGAACCACGACCGCGATGTAAACGCAGCACGCAACATTCTTGCGCTTGGACTCGAGCGTCTCGCAGGAGGAATCCAAGGCACTATTCCCAAAGGATAGTGTCGATGGAAGGCTCATTGCTGCAAGGCAGTGAGGAATCCCCGTCATTCATGACGGGGAGGAGGTCAAAATGTGGCGCTTGACCACCGCCTCTTTTTTGCCATGACTACTGCTTTTTCTGTCCAGCCCCTGCGCGGCGTGCGCGTCTTGAGTTTGGCGCTCAACCTGCCCGGCCCCGCTGCCCTGCTGCGCTGCGCTGGCATGGG
>JAIESZ010000291.1 GCA_019745615.1 Burkholderiaceae bacterium | reverse complement strand
GTATCAGAGAAATTGTAGGACTTATGCAAATTGCCACTTGGAACGTCAACTCCCTCTCCGTGCGCTTGCCGCAAGTGCTGGACTGGCTGGCCGCCAACCCCGTCGATGCCCTAGGTTTGCAAGAACTCAAGCTGGTAGAAGACAAGTTCCCTTTTATGGCTCTGCAAGCAGCGGGCTACCACGCCGTGGCTCACGGCCAAAAAACCTATAACGGTGTGGCGTGGCTCACGCGCCAGCCGGTGCGCGATGTGGTGCGCAACATTCCCGGTTTTGCCGATGAGCAGGCGCGCACTATTGCCGCCACCCTCGATACCCCGCAGGGGCCACTGCGCCTCATCAATGGTTATTTTGTCAATGGGCAGGCACCGGGCAGCGACAAGTTTGCCTACAAGCTGCGCTGGCTGGACGCCCTGCGCGCTTGGGTTAAGGCCGAACTGGTCAGCCACCCCCGGTTGGTGTTGTTGGGTGACTTCAATATTGCCCCCGAAGATCGAGATTCATACGACCCAGAAGGCTTGCGCGGCAGCATCCACCACACCGAGGAGGAGCGTGCGCAATTTCAAGCCCTGCTGGGTTTGGGCTTGCACGACGCTTTCCGGCTGTTTGAGCAGCCGGACAAGTGCTTTTCTTGGTGGGATTACCGAATGCTGGGCTTTCAAAAAAACCGGGGGCTGCGCATTGACCATATCTTGGTGAGTGACGCGCTGCGCTCTACTGCCACTGCTTGCACCATTGACCGAGCACCCCGCAAAAACCCGCAACCTAGCGACCACGCCCCGGTCGTGGTTACGCTGGCCGATTGAGCCGTAAACCTCGGTACTAAATGCCCAGCAGATCAGGGGGCTGCCTTTTTGTGGCGAGCTCGGAAGCTGCTAGGTCTGCCTCAATGCGGTTCACTACCTTCAAAAAACGGTCGCCATCAATCCAGTTGGCTTGGTGTTTGTAACCATGACCGCCTTGTGCACGATCCCATTTGTATGTACGTTGTCGCAAATAGGTCAGGTTGGCTTGCTGCAAAGCCTGCTCACCACCCATAAAGCCGACAATGATCAGCACCTCTTTATCACGGCACAACCGCTTGATTTGCTCAAAATCAGTATGTGCTTGGTAATTCTCTGGGGCCGCTTTGGGGGGTATGGGTTGGCTGCTGCCATCCAATTGGCGTAGTGCATGGCAGATGGTGTACCACTCTGAGGCAAACGGGCCATCGATGTGATCTGCCAGTTCGCTAAATGTCAGCACCTTACCCATACGGTTCAAGTGGCAGGCCTCTGGTTGCAGGGCTGTGGCTGGAACCAAATACATGACTTGGGCTTTGCGACAAGTCTTCAGTGCGTCTAGTCCACCAGGGAAACGCTCGGCCAACATCTTCTGAACAAAGGCGTACTTATCAGCTGCTAACGAAGCCTTCTCGATTTTCTTCAAATCCTCTGTCAAGAAACCCGCTCCTTGGTCTAGCACCTGTAACCTCTTTCCCAGATAGGTCGCTGCCTGTTTTGCACAGAAGCTACCACTGGCAGTTTTGAGCTCCAGAAACACCAGTTCTTGTCGGGTTTCGTTGTAGAGTAGCCAGTCGATATTGCTCGACTGCCGCCCCACCGGTTTCAGCAAGGGGAACTCCGGGCAAAGCACCCTGTACTGGCCGCTGAACCCTTCATCTTTTTGCAGCGTAGTGGTCAATACCTCCGCCAAAAAGAAACCTAGTATCGGGCCAACCACGCGCTCGATCTGCACCTTAGGGATTTGGTTGCCCTCTAGGATATGTACCATCAACTGATGGATAAATAGGGCTGGCTGTGTCATGCGAATTCCTGATGTGAGGTGGACTTGGGAGTCTCCACCAGTGGGTTACAACCACTCACAGCGTATATTCAAATTAGCGGTCGAAAAATTTACAGGGTTGCAGAAAAACTGCTATTTTTCTTGCTGATAGAGTTGTTTTCGGGGGGGGCAGGGTCATTTACACAGCCAAGTATCTGGTTGGTACCATGTGCCCATCAGGGTCAGCGTCGCAGAGACGCTGGCTTGAGGGTGAGCGCTTTAGTCCTCATGGGCATCTAAGCCCAATTCTTGGATTTTGCGCGTGATGGTGTTGCGCCCAATGCCTAGGCGCTGCGCTGCCTCCATGCGTCGGCCATGCGTGGCCGCCAAAGCCGCTGTGATGAGCCGAGACTCAAAACGGCGCGTCAGTACATCCCAGACATCCGCTTGCCCACTTGCCAATAGCGCTTGGGCTTCTGCTTCTAGTGTGGACTCCCAGTCGGCATAGATGGCACCGGCCCTTGGCTCTGCCATTGGTGGCACATGAATCGGTGGTTGGCCCAAGGGGGGTATGGGTAGCTGTGCGGGCGTTACGGCTGCGGCTGGCGCTGCGGGCACTTCTAGCACCTCTGGCGGTAAATCCTGCACCGAAATTACTTGAGCCGGTGCCATCACCGTGAGCCAGTGGCAGATGTTTTCTAGTTGGCGCACATTGCCCGGAAAGGCAAACAGCGCCAACCGGGCCAAGGCGGCATCGGCAATGCGTTTAGGCTCCACGCCCAATTGGCGCGCACT
>JAIESZ010000070.1 GCA_019745615.1 Burkholderiaceae bacterium | reverse complement strand
CCAATACCGGCCTTGTCGGCAAACTTGCGCACGGTATCGACAATCCAAGCCTCATCTTGGTTGCGCGGCTGCTCAATCACCTGCACGCCCGAACTCCATTTGGCCATAGGCTTGGAGATAAGCAAGGAGATGATGGCACCGCCAAAGCCCATCACCAGCGCATAACCCAGCAATGCGCCCAAATTGAGGCCATTGGAGGTTAAGTAGCGGTTCACGCCCAACAGGCTGGCCACAATGCCGAGCACCGCCACCACGGCCACGTTGGTCAGGACAAACAACAAAATGCGTTTCATATTCGATTTTTTCTCCACAAGAATGGGGCCAAGCCTCTAGGCAGAGAGAACGCAGCCATCTGCGGCTTACCCCCGGCGCGGGCTGCGAAAGACGTCGGAGTCATCATAGAAGGAAAAGTTCTCGCTCTCAGCCCACCAGCCCGGAACACCCAGCACCGGCAAAGGGGTAAAGGGTTTAGTAGCCAGATGTGGAGCCGCTAACTCCTGTGCTAACCAACGATCTACGGCAGCCACGCTACTGTGGGGTGCCAATATGGTTTGGGGCCGGTAGACATGGGCGGTGATCGATTTGCGCGGCTGCACCAATTTTTCCAGCAAGGCATGGCCCAGCAGATAGAGCCGCGCCTGCGTCCACAACGGGCGCAGATCCACCAACAGCCGCCGCCAGTCTCGCGCCAGCAACGCCTGCCACAGCAACTCTGGCGCGTCCAGCACGGCCCCGTTCTCGTCCAACACAGTAATGGCATCGCGCACGGGGCCACGCACGGCACCCACCCCCTGCATGGCGATGGCCTCGGCTTGGAGCTGGTTCAAGCGCCGCTTGGTTTGGGGGTAATGCAGCCAGATCAGGCCATTAAAAAAGTCATGCAGGTTGTCGCGGGTGGGGACATGTCCGGTCTGAAAAATGAACGACTCATAGGCCATGCCAGCAGGCAACTCGGCCTGCGGCACAAAGCGCACCGGCAGGTGGGGCTGCGCATGGAGTGCCTCGGCCACCGTATGGCCTGCCAGCCAACGCTGCTGCACCGGCTGCCCGATAGGCTGCATTGGGGCAAACCAAGGTGCGCTCCAAGCAATGGGGGGCAGTGCCAACGGTTGCATACAGTGCCTCCACCCCCGTTTTATGCACGGGCAAAAAACAGCGCCGCCATCACCAACCCGGTGAGCACAATACCTGCCCGCAACCACTGCGCAGGAATGCGCCGGGCCAGCCGAGCACCAGCGTAGCCGCCTGCGGTGGCCGCCAGCATCATGAGCAGGGCCTGCGGCCACTGCACCACACCGCCTGCGGCATACACCACCACCGCAATAGCGGCCAGCAGCGCCGAGACCCCATTTTTAAGCGCATTCATTTGGTGCAAAGACATGGCACCACACAGGCTCCAAAAGGCCAGCAGCAAAATGCCCAAGCCCCCATTGAAATAGCCACCATAAACACCCACCGCCAGCAGCCCGACACCGACACGCCAGCGCGGGGCCTGACCTGTTGGGCCTGCCATGCCCGATATCCATTGCCGCAACCGAGGGCCAAAAGCAAACAGCGCCGTAGCCAGCAGCAACAGCCACGGCACAATGAGGGAAAAGGTGGCATTGGGCGTGAGCAGCAACAATACCGCCCCCAAAGCCCCACCCAGCAGTGACAACCATGCCACTGCCCACAGACTCAATCCGGGCGGGGCCTGCATGTCTTGGCGTTGGCCCCAAACGCTGGCCACATAGCCCGGCAGCAAAGCTACGGTACCCGTGGCATTGGCTACCACCGGCGGCACCCCCGTCCACACCAACGCAGGCAAGGTCAAAAAACTACCGCCACCGGCCACCGCATTGAGCGCCCCGGCACCAAACGCAGCCCCCAGCAGTAACAAGGCATCCGGTAGAGCAAGCCACATTTCAGGTAGCGTAGGGGTCGGCAAAGCCCAAGCCGGTCATGATCTCGGTCTCGTAGGCTTCCATTTCCTGTGCATCTTCCTCGCTGGTCTCGTGATCCCAGCCTTGGGCGTGCAGCGTGCCATGCACCAGCAGGTGGGCATAGTGCTCTTGCAGGGTTTTGTTCTGCTCGCGCGCTTCGCGCTCAACCACTGGAGCGCACAGCACCAAGTCGGCCAAGATCACGGGTTCTTGGGCGTAATCAAAGGTCAGAACATTGGTGGCGTAATCTCTTTGCCGATACGCACGGTTGAGCTGTTGGCCTTCTTCGGTATCGACAATGCGCACAGCCATTTCGGCATCACTGGCCAAAGCGTGGCGCAGCCAGCGCATGACTTTGTGGCGAGGCAGGGCGGCGCGGTGCTCAGCGGCACCATCAAAACGGGCAAATTGCAGGGAGAGGGTCAGGGCAGGCAAGGGCATAGCAGAAGAAAAAAAGGTCAAAGGGCGCTACTGCGCGAACGGGCCACTGCCGGACGGCCAGCGGCATCGTAGGCATCCACAATGCGGGCCACCAGCGGGTGGCGCACCACATCCGCACTGGTAAAGCGGGTCACGGCAATGCCCTTGACGCGCTTGAGCACGCGCTCGGCATCAATCAGGCCGCTCAT
>JAIESZ010000298.1 GCA_019745615.1 Burkholderiaceae bacterium | reverse complement strand
ATCGCCCGCACCATTGATTCCAGCCCGGTAGCTACCGCATTGCTGGAATGGTTCGAGAGCCAGTTCAACGCCAGCGCGGAAATGTCTGCCAAGGTGCTACTGACCGAAGTGGAAAAGTTCAAGCCCCTAGGTGCCGACGCATGGCCCAAAAGCGCCAAAGGTTTCGGCGATGCACTGCGCCGCGCCGCACCATCGCTGCGCTATATCGGCGTGGAAGTGAAGTCCTTGGGCAAGGTAGGTAGTACCGTGAAATGGAGCGTGAAGGATTGCACCAGCGGGGGAAAGTTGATGAACCCAAGTCGTGAATGTCGTGCAAGTCGTGATGAAGACCAGAAAACCCCGGTTTTTGCTGAAAATTTAGGCAAAAGCGCCATTCAGGCGGGCCACGGCACGACATGCACGACATTCACGACATTGAAAGATCAACTATCCCCCGATGCCCAAGGCGGGGACGATGAAGTTATCGAGGTGGCATTTTGATGGCCGCCCTTGCCTACCCTCTGGGCCATAAGATAAAAAAAGATGATGCCCTGACCGCGTCCCAAGTGCTGGCAAAGGCGCAAGCCTTGGGCGTGAAACTGGCCTTGTCTGATGGCGAATTGCACGCCGTTGGGTGCCGTGCTGGCATTGCTCAATTGGCGCAAGACATCAGGGCATGCAAGCCTCAATTGGTGCAACTGCTGTCTAAACCAGTACCTGCCCCAGATTGGGCACCCCCCCCAGCACCTGCACAGACATGGCGCGATGCCGACCACGCCGACCAATCGCACTATTGGGCCTGCAAGCAATGCCGCACGGGTGCCAAGTGCCCCAAAGGCCAGCGTCTGAGTGACGCCTATATCGAGGCCGCAAGCCGTGAGCGCTTCATTGCTGCCAAGACTGACCCGGCCAAGCCCTTGTCCAAGTTCCATGTTGCACAGCCGTGGAATGAGGCAGACAAGACATATCAAGCCCACCATTGGAGCTGTGACGCCTGCAAAGCCTACGCCCGAAGCAATGGTCACAGCCAGCGCTGCACCGAAGGCCAGCAACTGCATTCCGCCTACGAACAGGCAGCGACAAAAGGAGCCACACCATGATGGACACATTGCAACCGGGGGTTGCAAGCGCCCCCACCCGGTCATCCATCCCTGACCATTTGCGCGTCCAAGTGCTGGCGCTGCGCCGCACCCAATCGGCCCGCGCCACCGCTCAGGCCCTTGGTGTCCCCTTGGGCACCGTCAAGGCCATCAGCAGCCGATCAGGCATCACACGGGACAATGCCAAGCTGCGCGAGTTCTTCAAGCTGCCTGACCCGGTAGCCAGCACCTGCACCGACTTGCAACCCCCGGTTGCACCACCCCAGCCCGTGACCATCACGGGTGACAACGACTTGGATGCGGTGCTGTGGCTGCGCCAAGTGGTGCAGACAGGTCATGCCGCCCTGATCGACAAGGCTATGCAGGCCGCCGAGCGCATCCAGACCCCAGAGAAGGAACTGGAAAAGCGCTACGGGGACTATCTCATGCGCGTGTCCGATGGCAACGTCATGCAAGCGGTCTTTGGCAGCATAGGGTTTGCCAATATCAAGGGGCTGGCCAGCACCACGCTGGACAAGCAGGCCCGCCGCCGTGAGGCACTAGCCCGCTATGGCATTGTGGATGCGGTATTTGCCACCTTGCCCCAAGAGCAGTTTTGCCTAGATGCGCTGGCGCTGGTGCCCAAGCAAGAGAAAAGCATTTGGCAGTTCGACACCGCCCTGACCAATGCCGCCTTTGCCGCTCAGGCAGATATGGCACCGCACACTTTGAGTGACTGTCTCTATGAGCTGGCCTTCTGGGATGGTCTCTACCGCCTACGCGATGGCTGGGGTACCGGTTGCGGCGATGGCCCCGCCGAAGTCAACGCCAGAGAGGATTACCTGTTCTGCTGCATGGGCCAGCTCAGACCCAAGAGCAGGCAGGAAGCCAAGTCGATACTACGCTATCTGGCCGACCACGAGCGCATGGACAGGACAGGCGTTGACGCCATCTTGGATAACTTGATTGGATAGGCGCAACCCCCGGTTGCAATACTCACCACCCAGCCCCGGCCATGCGTCGGGGTTTGTTTTTTCAGATCTTCATGTATATACAAATAGCGTAAGATGAACCGGAATCAACATCCAAAGCACATGCAGAACCTTCGTATCTCGGAAGCGGTCTTGGAAAAGCTCAAGGCCAAACATAACGTCACGCGCCGCGAAGTGGAGCAGTGCTTTGAAAACAAGTGTGGCCTGCTACTGATGGACGATAGAGAAGAACACCGCACCGACCCGCCTACCCTGTGGTTCGTGGCCCCGACCAATGCCGGAAGGTTGCTCAAGATCATCTTCATCTTCCGCGATGGCTTAGTGCATTTGCGCTCAGCCTACGATGCAAGTGCAGAAATTCAACGGCTATACGAAACCCAAGCCCGCTAAACAGGAAGTAAATATGAAGCAAACCACACCAAAAATTGAAAGCACAGATCAAGCATGGGAATCGGGCACCTTGGGGGCCAGCCCAGCCCATACCAAACCAGCGCC
>JAIESZ010000220.1 GCA_019745615.1 Burkholderiaceae bacterium | reverse complement strand
CCAGAGGCACAGCGCACGGCCTTGCAGCAGGCCGCCGCCCGCGTGCGCCGCTACCACGAGGCGCAAAAAAAGGCCAGCGGTGAAAGCTGGAGCTACCGCGACGAAGACGGCACCCTGCTGGGCCAAAAAGTCACGCCGCTCGACCGTGTGGGCATTTATGTTCCCGGTGGCAAAGCCTCCTACCCCTCCAGCGTGCTCATGAACGCTATTCCGGCCCATGTGGCCGGCGTGGCCGAGATCATCATGGTGGTGCCCACCCCCAAGGGTGAAAAAAATGCGCTGGTGCTGGCTGCTGCCTATGTGGCGGGCGTCACGCGGGCTTTTACCATTGGCGGTGCCCAAGCCGTGGCCGCTTTGGCCTATGGCACCGAAACCGTGCCCAAGGTAGACAAAGTCACCGGCCCCGGCAATGCTTATGTGGCTAGCGCCAAAAAGCACGTTTTTGGCACTGTAGGCATCGACATGATTGCTGGCCCCAGCGAGATTTTGGTGCTGGCCGATGGCAGCACTCCGCCCGATTGGGTGGCGATGGACTTGTTCAGCCAAGCCGAGCACGATGAGTTGGCCCAATCTATTTTGCTCAGTCCGGATGCTGCCTATCTGGATGCCGTGCAAGAGGCCATTGACCGCCTGTTGCCCACCATGCCACGGGCTGAGATCATCGCCAAAAGCCTCAATGGCCGTGGCGCGCTTATCCACACGCGCAGCATGGAAGAAGCCTGTGCCATCAGCAACCAAATTGCCCCAGAGCATTTGGAGGTCTCTAGCCACGAGCCACACCGCTGGGAGCCACTGCTCAAGCACGCTGGGGCGATCTTTCTGGGTGCCTACACCAGTGAGAGCTTGGGCGACTACTGCGCTGGCCCCAACCATGTGCTGCCCACGTCGGGCACAGCGCGTTTTAGCTCACCGCTGGGGGTGTACGACTTCCAAAAGCGCAGCAGCCTGATTGAAGTCAGCGAACAAGGGGCGCAAACCTTGGGCCAGATTGCCTCGGTGATGGCGCATGGCGAGGGCTTGCAAGCCCATGCCCGTGCTGCCGAAATGCGGCTGAAATAAGAAAAGCCGCACTCTGTGCGGCTTTTTTCTGTGCGTGCGGGGGAATCAAGCCGCCAAAATTTCCTTGAGCGCCGCCACCAGCACGGCGCATTGCGCATCCGTGCCAATGGTGATGCGCAAAAACTGGTCAATGCGCGCCAACTTGAAATGGCGCACGATGATGGCGCGTTGGCGCAGTGCGGCGGCCAGCGTGGCCGCATCGTGCTGCGGGTGGCGGGTAAAGATAAAGTTGGCTGCCGATGGCAACACCTCAAAGCCCAAGGCGGCCAAATCGGCCACCAATTGCTCGCGGGTGGCAATTACTTTGCGGCAACTGTCTTGGAAGTAGTCTTCATCTTCTACCGAGGCCACGGCACCGGCCAAGGCCAGCCGGTCTAGTGGATAGGAGTTAAAGCTGTTCTTTACCCGCTCCAGCCCTTCAATCAGTGCTGGGTGGCCCACGGCAAAGCCGACGCGCAATCCGGCCAAAGAGCGGCTCTTGGAGAAGGTATGTACCACCAGCAGATTGGGGTATTGGTTCACCAAGGCGATAGCGCTTTCGCCGCCAAAATCGACATACGCTTCATCGACCAGCACCACGGCATCGGGGTTGCCTGCCACGATGCGTTCAATCTCGGCCAAGGGCAATAGGCAGCCGGTGGGGGCATTGGGGTTGGGGAAGATGATGGCCCCGGCCTTGTTTTGGCCCTGCGGCAAATAATCGTCGGCGCGGATGGCGTAGTCTTCGGTCAGTGGGATGGTTTTGTGCGCCACTCCATACAAACCGCAATACACCGGGTAAAAGCTGTAAGTAATATCGGGAAACCACAGCGGGCGCTCGTGGTCGAGCAGGGCCATAAAGGCGTGCGCCAGCACTTCGTCCGAGCCATTGCCCACGAAAATTTGCGTGGGCTGCACACCGTGGCGCTGGGCCAAGGCGGCTTTCAGGGCATCGGCATTGGGGTCGGGGTACAGGCGTAGGCTGTCGTTGGTGGCGCTGCGAATGGCCTCTAAGGCGCGTGGCGAGGGGCCATAGGGATGCTCATTGGTATTGAGTTTGACCAGATTGTCAATTTTGGGCTGTTCGCCCGGAACATAAGGGGTCAGGCCGTGAACCACGGCGCTCCAAAAACGGCTCATACAGTAGCTTCCCAAGGAGGGGCGGCAGCGTTGTAACAGACAGGGACAGGGGCTGCCGCTCAGGCGCTGGATGCTATCATGCCCAGCTTTCCATCACCCCTGAACGAGTGCCCCACGACATGCGTCAAGCCGACGTTACCCGCCATACGCTGGAAACCCAAATTACTGTGCGTCTCAATCTAGACGGCACAGGCCAATCGCAACTGCACAGTGGCATTGGTTTTCTTGACCATATGTTGGAGCAGATCGCCCGCCACGGCCTGATCGATCTGGACATCCAGTGCCAAGGCGACTTGCACATTGACGGCCACCACACCGTCGAAGACATTGGCATCACGCTGGGGCAGGC
>JAIESZ010000069.1 GCA_019745615.1 Burkholderiaceae bacterium | reverse complement strand
ATCCAAGGCTGCCTGTGCCACTTCTAGTGATTCGGTAAAGCAGTGGAACACGCCACCAGCACGGTTGCTGCTGCCATCTTCGCCCTCTTCACGCAAAATGGCCAAGGTATCGTCAGCGGCGCTGCGGGTGTGGATGATGAGGGGTTTGCCACAAGCGCGGGCAGCACGAATGTGGCGGCGAAAGCGCTCGCGCTGCCACTCCAAATCGGCAATGCTGCGTCCGCCCTTGCGGTCTTCCATGCCATAGTAATCTAGCCCAGTCTCGCCAATGGCGACCACGCGGGGCAGGGCGGCATGGGTGAGCAGTTCTTGCTCGGACGGCTCTTGTACCCCTTCATTGTCGGGGTGGACACCCACCGTACACCAAAAGTTATCGTACTCGGTGGCTAGGGCATGAACGGCGGGAAACTCCTCCATCGTGGTGCAAATGCACAGGGCGCGGCTAACCTGCGCTTGTTGCATCGCTGCACGAATGGCAGGCAATTGGCTGCTGAGTTCAGGAAAATTGAGATGGCAGTGGGAATCTGTAAACACGTTGTTAGATGGTTTGCGTGGGCCGGTCGGAGCCTAAAGCCGTGCCAAGAATAGATTCAATCTTGGCTTTAAGCTGACGCGCCTTTTCGTCTTTGGGAAACTGCACCCCTACCCCCTGAATGCGATTGCTACCAGCACGCGCAGGTGTGACCCAAGCCACGCGGCCAGCCACTGGGTAGCGCTGGGTGTCTTCTGGCAGGGTGAGCAGCACATAGACATCATCGCCCAAGCGGTATTCACGCGGCGTCGGGACAAAAATACCGCCCTCGGCAAAAAACGGAATATAGGCCGCGTGCAAAGCCGCTTTTTCCTTGATGGCCAATTGCATGACGCTGGGGCGGGGCGCGGTAGAGGGGCTACTGGTCATCATGGTAGGACAAGGGGTTTTAAACAGGGGATGGATGCGAGTTTAGAACGTTTCGTGCTTGCGCGGTCAGGGCTTCGAGCATCAGGTTGGTGTTGAACGGGTGCTCTGCGGTGCGCGCTGCCTGCATCAGTGTTTTGCCCCATTGCGTGAGTGCAGCCAATGGCGGTGGCGCTGGTAAATCGGTGGCGGTAAAGTAGCGCGGGGACGCTCCTACGCGCAGCGCCAACAGATCGTGGCAGAGTTTTTGCAGCGCGGCAATGGCCTGCGCTGGGGTGTAGGTAGTAAGGGCATTGCTCTGGCCGTGTAGCAGGGCTTGGGGCAGTTGTGCCCATGCTTGGGGGCTGTGTTCGGCATGGGCCAAGGTCAGTGCATCATCGGGGCGATCACCGGCCATGCGCAACAGGGAAGCCCCAGCTTCGGGGGCCACGCCTTGCTGCCCCAGCCATTGCAACATCTCCTCGCGGGCAGGCCAATTCATGGTGTGGCCTAGGCAGCGGCTGCGGATGGTGGGCAGCAACTGGTGTGCCGCCTCGCTGGCGAGCACAAAGCGGACATCGCCGGGCGGCTCTTCTAGTGTTTTGAGTAGCGCGTTGGCGGTGATGGTGTTCATTTGCTCCGCCGGATAAACCAGCACGGCCTTGCCCCGGTTGCGGGCGCTGGTGCGCTGGGCAAATTCTACGGCGCTGCGCATGGCCTCGACACGGATTTCGCGGCTGGGCTTGCGTTTTTTCTCGTCGATCTCGGCTTGGGCTTTTTCTGGCAGCGGCCAGCCACGGGCCAGCAGTTCGGTTTCGGGCATGAGCACGCACAGATCGGCATGGGTATGCACGTCGATGGCGTGGCAACTGCCGCAGTGGCCGCAGGCCCCGTGGGCGCTGGGCGCATCGCACAGCCAAGCGCGCACCAACTCCAGTGCCAAAGCAAACTGCCCCAGCCCGGATGGCCCCTGCAACAGCCAAGCGTGGCCGCGTTGTGCCAATAAGGCATCGCGCTGGGCAGCCAGCCACGGTGCCAAGGGCGCTGCTGCTGTGCCCGCTGCGGGCAGGCTCATGGCTGCGCCCCAGCCAGCCAGCCCCTGCTAGCCAAAGCGGTGGTGAGCTGCTGCCAGACGGCCTCTGGCGTTTGGGCGGCATCAAGGCGCACAAAACGGTTGGGAGCTTGCGCGGCACGGCTGGCATAGCCTTGGGCCACGCGCACAAAGAAATCTTGGTTGAGTGCCTCAAAGCGATCCGGCTGGCGGGCATCGGCCAGCCGGGCTGCTGCGACTTGCGGGGGCAGATCAAACCAGAGCGTGATATCAGGCTGGCGGACGTGGCCTTCGGGCAGAGTGGGCTGGGCCTGCACCCACTGCTCTAGCATCGTCAAAATTTCTGAGTTAAAGCCGCGCCCTGCGCCTTGGTAGGCAAAGGTGGCATCGGTAAAGCGGTCGCACAGCACCACCTCGCCGCGTGCCAATGCTGGCTCAATCACGCAGCGCAGATGGTCGCGGCGGGCGGCAAACACCAGCAGGGCCTCGGTCAGGGCGTCCATCTCGTCGTGTAGCAGCATGGCGCGCAGCTTTTCTGCTAAGGGCGTGCCACCCGGCTCGCGGGTGACGGTGACGCTATGGCCTTGGGCGCGCA
>JAIESZ010000170.1 GCA_019745615.1 Burkholderiaceae bacterium | reverse complement strand
CCACAGTCCTAACTTTATGAATCTGACTTTTCTCTCTTTGGGTTGGCGCACACTCTGGCGCGACTGGCGTGCTGGTGAGTTGCGCTTGTTGTTGGTAGCGGTCACACTGGCGGTGGCTGCCCTGACGGCAGTGGGATTTTTTGCCGACCGGTTGCAAGGCGGGCTACAGCGCGATGCCCAGCAATTGTTGGGTGGCGATGTGGTTATCATCAGTGACCAGCCCACTCCAGCGCAATTTATCCAGCAAGCCCAAACGCTGGGCCTGCAAAGGGCCACGACCCTGAGCTTTCCGACGATGGCCAGAGCCAGCGACGCCCAAGGTGGCGGTGCCAAGTTGGTAGCGTTAAAAAGCGTATCGCCCGGTTATCCCTTGCGTGGGCAGTTGACGGTGGCCGATACCCTCAGTCATAGTGGCGGAAAAACCCGTGATATCCCGGCCCCCGGCGAGGCTTGGGTGGATGCCACGCTGCTCGATGCCTTGGGTTTGCAATTGGGCCAGCCCTTGTTGCTGGGCGATGCAGCCCTGCGCATTGCCCGCATTATTGTGATCGAACCAGACCGGGGCGCTGGCTTCTTGAGCTTTGCCCCCAGAGTCATGATTCGGGATACAGACTTGCCTGCCACCGGACTGGTGCAACCGGCCAGCCGCATCAGCTACCGCATGGCCTTGGTGGGCACTGAAACAGCGGTGCAGCAGTTGAAGATTTGGGCCACCCAAGAGGCTGCCAAGCCCGAAGTGCATGGGGTACGGGTG
Source organism: Burkholderiaceae bacterium (assembly GCA_019745615.1). Lineage (GTDB taxonomy): Bacteria > Pseudomonadota > Gammaproteobacteria > Burkholderiales > Burkholderiaceae_C > Simplicispira. Next base: position 1,751 of record JAIESZ010000170.1, on the reverse strand, counting down.
GAGTCGCTCGACAGTGGCCGCCCTGAAATGCAGCAAACGCTAGAGCGGGCGCAAAAATTTCTTAATTTGGTGGCCTTGTTGGCAGCCCTGCTTTCTGCCGTGGCGGTAGCACTGGCGGCACGGGGCTTTGCCGCCAGCCATTTGGATGCTTCGGCGCTGCTGCGCGTGCTGGGCCAAAGCCAACGCACCATTGCGGGCAGCTATGTGGTGGAGTTTGCGCTGGTCGGGCTGGGGGCCAGCCTGTGCGGTGTGGCACTGGGCTGGGCGGTACACCACGGCTTTGTCTGGCTGCTGGCAGGTTTGCTCGATGCCAACCTGCCCGCTCCTAGCCTGTGGCCCGCCTTGCTGGGCTTGGGGGTTGGCCTGACCTTGCTGCTGGCCTTTGGCCTGCCACCAGTATTACAACTGGCACAGGTGCCGCCCCTGCGCGTGATGCGACGGGAGCTGGGCGCTTTGCGGCCCGCGTCTTGGCTGGCTTTGGCCTGCGGCACGGCTGGTTTTGCCGCGCTGCTGCTGGTGGTGAGCCAAGACCGCCGTTTGGGTTTGATTGCGGTTGGGGGTTTTGCCGTGGCGGCAGCACTGTTTGCGGTGTTGAGTTGGTTGGCTGTTAAGCTGCTGCGGCGCGTGGTGGATGAAAGCACCGCCCCGCGCTGGCTGGTGCTGGCGACGCGGCAGATGGCGGCCCGCCCGGTTTATGCCGTGGTGCAGGTCAGTAGCTTGGCGGTGGGTTTGCTGGCGCTGGTGTTGCTGGTGTTGTTGCGCACCGATTTGATCAGCAGTTGGCGTCAAGCTACACCGGCCAATGCGCCCAATCGCTTCGTGATCAACATCCAACCGGAGCAGGCGCAGGATTTTCAGCGGGTGCTGCAACAGGCTGGTGTGAAAGATTACGATTGGTATCCGATGATCCGGGGGCGGCTGGTTGCCGTCAATGACCGCCCAGTCAATCCAGACGACTACACCGAAGACCGGGCCAAGCGGCTGGTAGATCGGGAGTTCAACCTCTCCAACGCCGCTCAAGTGCCCGCGCACAACCCGGTGATAGCGGGGCGCTGGACGCCCGAAGAAAAAGACGCCATCAGCTTAGAAGAAGGCATTGCCCAAACTTTAGGCTTGAAACTGGGCGACCGGCTGCGCTTTGACATCGCCGGGGTGCTTACCGACGCCCGCATTACCAGCCTGCGCAAGGTCGATTGGGGTTCGATGCGGGCCAACTTTTTTGCTATGTACCCCATCAGCCATATCCCAGAGGTGCCGATCACCTATTTGGCTGCTTACCGCGCCCCAGCGCTGGCAGGTTTTGACAGCGCCTTGGTGCGCCAATTTCCCAACATCACCAGTATCGACATGACGGCCACGCTGGCCCAAGTGCAGCGCGTGCTCGACCAAGTGGTGCGGGCGGTGGAGTTTTTGTTCTTGTTCACGCTGGCGGCTGGGCTGGTGGTGCTGTTTGCCGCCGTCACCGCCACCCGCGAAGAGCGGGCGCGAGAATTTGCCATCATGCGCGCATTGGGCGCACCGGCCAGCCTGCTGCGCCAAGTGCAAGGAGCCGAGCTGGCTGGTATTGGCTTGCTGGCGGGGCTGCTGGCCAGCAGTGTGGCCGTGGTGGTGGGTTGGGCCTTGGCGCGCTATGTGTTTGATTTTGCTTGGACAGCCTCGGCACTGGTACCACTAGCGGGCAGTGCGGCGGGGGCTGTGCTGGCGCTGGCGGCAGGCTGGTGGGGCCTGCGCGAAGTGCTGGAGCGTCCGGT
>JAIESZ010000310.1 GCA_019745615.1 Burkholderiaceae bacterium | reverse complement strand
CCTGCACGGGTGATGAGGTCGGCCACGTTGCCACGCAGATAAGGGTAAACAATTTGCGGGCAGGCAATACCCATGATCGGGCCCATTTGGTCTTCAGGGATATTGCGGATTTCAAAAATACCGGCTTGCTTGGCTTCCACCAGAAACACGGTGCGGTCTTTGACCTTGGTTTGCACCGTGGCGGTCACGGCCACTTCAAAAATACCTTCAGCCACGGGGGTGGCTTCTACGCCCAATTGAATATCCACGCTGGGCTGCTCTTGCTCGAGCAAAATGCCCGGCGAGTTAGGTTGCTCTAACGAAGCATCCTTGAGGTAAACGCGCTGAATTTGGAATACGGGGTTGTTGGCTTGATCGCTCATGGCAAAGGTCTTTCGGCAATAGGTACATGAAAAGGCCCACCGGGGAGTGGCTCCCACAGTGGGCACACGGTAGGTGGATTATGCAGCGCCCAGCAGGGGCAGCAGGCCGCCTTGGCCGTCGAGTGCGATCAGGTCATCACAGCCACCCACATGGGTGCTGCCGATAAAAATTTGTGGCACGGTGCGCCGCCCAGTCAGCTCCATCATCTGCTGGCGGGCGGTGGGGTCTTGGTCGATACGGATTTCTTCAATCTGCGCTACCCCTCGGCTCTTGAGCAACTGCTTGGCACGGATGCAATAGGGGCAAACGGCGGTGGTATACATCTTGACGGCTTGCATGGTCTGTCCTTTTGATGGCTGGCTAGGAGAAGAAACGGCTAGGCTTTTTTTTCTACCGGCAGCCCCGCGTCTTGCCAAGCCTTGAGTCCACCTGCCAGCACTTGGGCATTGGTGTAACCCAATTTTTGCGCCACCGCTGCGGCGCGCTGGGCGCGGCTGCCACGGGCACACACCAGCACCAGTGGCAGCGCCTTGTTCTTCACGACCGCAGGCAGGCGGCTTTCCAGATCTGCCAGTGGCACATTTTTGGCACCCACGGCATGAATGGCCGCGTATTCATCAGCGCCGCAGACATCAATGAGCACGCCTTTTTCGCGGTTGATGAGTTGCACCGCTGCTGCCGTGCTCAGGCCACCGGCCCCGCCTTGCAGGGCGGGCAACAGCAACATAGCGCCGGAGACCACGGCCAGAAGGATCAAATACCAGTTCTCGACGATGAAATTCACGTTATTCCTTGGGTTAGCAAACAGCGACAATTTTAGAATGTACGGTTTTGACCTGCTCTCTCTAGGGAAACCATGCACAAACTCGTTCTGATCCGCCACGGCGAATCCACTTGGAACCTTGAAAACCGCTTCACCGGCTGGACTGATGTCGATTTGACCCCCACGGGTGTTTCGCAGGCCATGTCGGCGGGCAAACTGCTCAAGGCCGAAGGCTACGAGTTTGATCTGGCCTACACCAGCGTGCTCAAGCGCGCCATCCATACCCTGTGGTATGCCTTAGATGAGATGGATTGCACTTGGCTGCCGGTGCAAAAAAGCTGGCGCTTGAACGAGCGCCATTATGGTGCTTTGCAGGGCTTGAACAAAGCCGATATGGCACAGCAGTATGGCGATGAGCAGGTGCTGATCTGGCGTCGCAGCTACGACACGCCACCGCCTGCGCTCGAAGCACACGACCCCCGTGGCCAGCGCGACGACCGCCGCTACGCTGCACTCACGCCCGACCAAGTGCCGCTGACCGAATGCCTCAAAGACACCGTGGCCCGTGTGCTGCCGTTCTGGAATGACGTGATGGCTCCAGCCATCCAAAGCGGCCAGCGCGTGGTGGTGGCTGCGCATGGCAACTCTATCCGGGCGTTGGTCAAGTACCTAGACAACATCTCTGAGCAAGATATTGTGGGCCTCAACATTCCCAACGGTATTCCGCTAGTATATGAACTGGATGAGAACCTCAAGCCCATCCGCAACTACTATCTGGGCGACGCTGAAGCAGCAGCCAAGGCCGCCGCTGCGGTGGCTTCGCAAGGCAAGGCATAAAAAAACTGGTTGCTTTCGCAGCGGCTCCATCCACAAAGCATATAAGTAAAGTGCCTGCACCGGGAACTGGTGCAGGCGCGGCCCCTCCAAGGGAATGATTGAAACGGTAAAGGTGTGTTCTATGGGCCACAAACTCAAAATTGCAGGGTGGGTGTCGATAGGCGTGGTCGCCGGGGCGCTGACCACGGTGTCGCTACAAACCATGGCGCGCGGTGCCATGTCGCCGCTGCCGCTAGAAGAAATTCAGCAGTTGTCTGCTGTCTTTGGCTTGGTCAAGACCGACTATGTCGAGCCGGTGGACGATAAAAAGCTGATTACCGATGCCATCGCTGGTATGGTGGCTAGCCTAGATCCGCACTCGCAGTATTTCGACAAAAAGTCGTTTGCCGAATTTCGCGAAGGCACCACGGGCAAGTTTGTCGGTGTGGGCATTGAAATCACCCAAGAAGACGGCCTCATCAAGGTGGTCTCGCCCATTGAAGGCTCGCCCGCTTTTCGCGCTGGCCTCAAAACCAACGACCTGATTACCAAAATTGA